>JAFSFF010000418.1 GCA_017435375.1 Thermoguttaceae bacterium | reverse complement strand
GTCGAAAAAACGTCGCGGTAGGGGAAAGCGGCGGTTTTTCGACCGTTGTAAGTTATTACTTAGCGAAGGTTAAGCGATTAGAGGTCGGCGAAGTTTTGCAAGATGCGCAGGCCGACCGCTTGGCTCTTTTCCGGGTGGAATTGGACGCCGAAGACGTTGTCGCGAGCGACCGACGAGCAGAAGTCGAGGCCGTAATCGGTCGTCGTCGCGACGTCGGATGCTTCGCCGGGAATCGCGTAATACGAGTGGACGAAGTAAACTAAGTCGGCTTCGCTAAGTCCTTGGTAAATCGGGACTTCTTTTTGGAAGACGAGGCGGTTCCAGCCCATATGCGGAACGACCAAATCCGGGAAGGCGGGAAAGCGGACGACGCGACCGGGGAGAATGCCCAAGCAACGCGTCGTTCCGTT
Organism: Thermoguttaceae bacterium; assembly: GCA_017435375.1. GTDB lineage: Bacteria > Planctomycetota > Planctomycetia > Pirellulales > Thermoguttaceae > RUG369. Next base: position 9,318 of record JAFSFF010000418.1, on the reverse strand, counting down.
TTCTTCGCTCGATTCAAAAAGCGCTTGGAAACCTAAGCATATACCAAGGAACGGTTTGCCGCTCGAAATCGACTCGCGGACGACCGCGTCCATTCCGGTGCGCTCCAACTCGGCGATCGCGTCCGCGATCGCGCCGACGCCCGGCAAAACGATTTTGTCGGCTTTCGACGCAACTTCCGGTTCCGAAACGATTTGCGCTTCGACGTTAAGACGTTCGAACGCTTTTTGAACGCTGCGTAAGTTGCCCATTCCGTAATCGACGATAGCGATCATATTGGCGCCCCTTTGGCGGTTGGTTGAAGTAAATCGTTGTTAAATTGGCGGTCGCGCGGCGGTTTCGGAAAAACGCGCCGCGTCCGTTAAAGTTGCAAGTCGAGCGTTTGCTTAGGTTGCAAAAATCGGCTGAAGCGTTATTCGCTTTGCGATGCGGCGAAGCGTTCGTTGGCGACGGCGCGGATTCCCGCCAAGTCGAGCTTGCCGGTTTGTAACATCGGGATTTCGGCGACTTCGATAAAGCGCGAAAGGTTGGGAATCCAGAGGTTAGGAAGATCGCGTTCGCGCATTCGGCGGACGACTTCCTCCGGTTCGACGCCGAGATTCACCCAAAGCGCGACGAGCGCCTCGCCCTTAACCGCGTCCGGAACGGCGGTTACGGCGCAAAGCGGAAGACCGTCCTTCGGTTCGACGCCGCGTTCGGCGAGGGCCTCTTGAATCGCGGCGGTCATCGCTTCTTCGATCGGAACGTGCGGCGTCATTTCGCCTCCGATTTTCGAAATACGGCTCTCGCGACCGACGATCCAAATGAAGCCGTCGCGGTCTTTACGTCCGACGTCGCCGGTCAGATACCAACCGTTTTTGACAACGCGTCGCGTCGCTTCTTCGTCGCCGTAATAACCGGTCGTAACAAGCGGGCCCTTGACCGCGATTTGTCCGACTTTGTCGACGCCCAGGTCGGCGCCGGTTTCGCGGTCGACGATTTTCACGACCGCTTTCGAGTGCGCGCGTCCGACGGAGCCGTCTTTGCGGTAAATTTCGAAATCATCGCGACCTACGCTTCGGTCGTCGGGGAGCGTTCCGGCGGCCGCGGCCCGTTTTTGCTCTTCGAAGACCTCCGAAAAATCGTCGCGCCAAAAGCCGGAGCGGACGTCCGGAATGTTGGTGAGCGGGCAGGGCGAAAGTTCGGTCGCGCCGTAACCTTCGGTCGGACGAACGCCGTATTTCGTTTCCCAAGCGTCGATTAGGTCGCGCGGGAGCTTTTCGGCGCCGGTCATGATCGTGTGCAGATTTTCGAAATCTTCGCGCGGTCGACGGCGCAGGTAGTTGCGCAAAAAGGTCGGAGTGCAGCAGAGGAAGGTGCAGCGGTACTTGCGCGCCAGTTCGCCTATCGCCTTGGCGTCCAACGGGTTAAAGTGGAAAATGCCGCGACAGCCGCCGATGAACGTCATCCAAAAATTGCCGACGTAACCGAACGCGTGAAAGAGCGGGAGCGCCGCCAACGCCGCGTCGTTTTTGCCGACGCGGGTCGAGTCGAGGAAGCCGCGAGCGACCGCCGCGACGTTGCCGTTCGAAAGTTTGACGCCCTTCGGCTTGCCGGTCGAGCCGGAGGTGAAGATGATCGCCAACGTTTCGGACGCGGGGATTTTGCGCAGTCGCAACTTCAAACGCAACAACATTTTCGGAAGAAGCGCGGCGTCGAACGCGGCGAAAAGTTTGTCGGCGAGCGTCGCTTTTTTCGCGACGTCTTCCAAAAACTCGATTTTCGCGTCGAACTTCAAGTTCGGAAAACGCTCCAACACCTTGCGAGTCGTCAAGATACGACGCACTTCGGCAAGTTGGCAACAGTAGTTGAGAACTTCCGAACCGAACGTGTAATTCAGGTTGACGGCGACGCGACGGTCGAGCGCCAGCGCCGCGTTCGCAATGCACCCGCCGACGGAAGTCGGAAGGAGGAGACCGACGTTTTTCTCGTTGCGTTCCAACACCTTACGGCGCAAAAAACGGCGCGCGACAAGGGTTCGAATGAGGAAGGAACGGCCCGAGAGTTCGACGCCGGTTCCGTCGGCGACAAGAAGTCGCCCGCCCGACGCTCGGCAAACGTCGATGAGGCGGCGTTGCGGCGCTTGCAGGCGACGGTTCGTGCGCTCCGCGGCGTCGAAACCAAGTTCGGCGACCGTTTCTTCGACTTTCATCGCCGTCGTCGGAGCGAAAATCGGTTCTCCGAACGCAAGGAAAAGCCGCTCTTCCAAGCGCTTAGGAAACCAACGCATCTTGGCGCCGCCGGCGAAACTGAACGCGCTGCCAAAGAAACCGCCGATAAAAAACGGAACGATCGGAATCGGTTGCGACGCGCCTTCGACGAACGATAAAAACTCGTCGTTAAAGGGTTTAATGCGACCGGAACGCGTCATATCGCCCTCCGGAAAAACGCAAACGAGGCCGCCGTCGGCGAGAATTTGACGGACGCGGGAACGGAGCGCGTCGCCGGTTTCGGTCAACACGTCGAAAAAACCGAAACGACGGGCGACTTCGACCGGAAAACAACGACGCGATTTTTCCGGCGAAACGACAAACGCGATTCGACGCTTAAATCGAGACGCGATAAGGAGTTCGTCTAAATAGCCGACGCTGTTGCCGACAAGGAGCGCGGCGCCTTCCGGAACGCGGTCGGCGTCGAAAATTTGCGGTCGGTACGTCGCGAAGAAGAAAAGACGCGAAAACGCTCGGCGCAACGAAAATAACGCGATGGAAAATAGCGAAAAAACGACGAACGTCTTGACAAACGGAGCGGCGACGCTCGAAAAAATCAACGCGGCAACTTTAAACATCGGAAGGAGATACGACGCTTCGTCGTCGGTTTCCCGCCTTAAAATTCGACGGGCGCGATCGTTAAAATCGCCGACCGAACAATCGCAAACATCGTCGAATAAAAGGGTTAAAATAAAAAAAAGGAAAAATGAAAACGACGTCTCGACGCGAAACGTCGTTTTCGTTCGTATTTTTAACGCTCGAACGGACTTAACGTTCGTTCGAAAACGAGCGTTCGCGCGCTCAGTCGAGCGGTTTGAAGACGAAACCGGTGATCAACTTCGGATAGAAGTACGTGCTTTTCGCCGGCATACGTTCGCGAACCAGGCTCAGCTCTTGGATTTGCGCGACAGTCGCCGGGGAAACGAGCGCGGCCAACGGGAATTCGTCCGCCTTATTTTCAAGGTTTTCAACGACTTCCGCGACTTCGTGAACGTACTTCGGCTTGTCGTGCCCTTCGAGGCCGAGGAGCTTGTCGATCACCAAGCGGTGAAGAATCGCGACGCCGAGCGCGCGCCATTCCGGTTGACGCTCCGCCGCGACTTCGTCCATCTTGGCGCGACCGGCTTCGGTTTGGCGAATCAGGCTCCACTTGCGGTCTTTGCCGGTGTAAAGGGCCATCGCGCCTTGGTCGTCTTGCATTTCGATCATCGTCCAAGCCTTCGCCGCGGCGGCCGGGCCTTCGCCGACCGTCGTGATCGCGAACGAATCGCCGAGGAGCGCGAAGAGGTCTTCTTGCGAGAACTCTTTCACGTTGCGGAAGAGGCGGTGCGTCGGGAGGACGATGAGGCCCGGGTCTTCCATCGCGACGCAAACCATCAGGACGTGGTTCGCCGGGTGATCGGTCGTCAGCAAACCTTGTTCGCGCACTTGTTTACGGTAGTTGCACGCCGTTTCGTAACGGTGGTGGCCGTCCGCGATGAAGATCGGTTTCGGGCCCATCATTTCGACGACTTTCGCGACGACTTCTTGATCGTCGACGACCCACATGCGGTGAATAACGCCGAGGTGGTCGGTCGCTTCGAGCGGCGTCAGGGCGAGCGTCGCTTCTTCGAGGAGGTTTTGAACTTCGTTCTTTTCGTCCGGATAGAGACCGAAGATTTGGCTGAAGTTCGTTTTGCACGCGGTCGTCAGCATCAGGCGGTCGAGTTTCGGGCCGCTCATCGTGATTTCGTGCGGGAAGACCATTCCTTCGCCGAACGGAACCGCTTCGCAACCGCACATAAAGCCTTTGCGCGTATACTCTTTATCGCCGACCGTAAAGATTTCGTGATAGACGTAAATCGCCGGTTTCGAGTCTTTTTGGAGGACGCCTTCTTCCTTCCAGTTTTTGAGTTCGCGAGCGCTGCGCGTATAGCGGTTGTTTTGCTCGTCGTCGGTCGGGAGCATTTTGTTCAAAATGAGGCGAACGACGTTGTTCGGGTGTTTTTCGTACAACGCGTCTTGCAGGGCCGGATCGATCACGTCGTAAGGCGGCGCGACGACGTCGCTAAGGGAGCCGATTTGAGCGAGGTTGTAACGCAAACCTTCGAACGGTTGAATGTTAGGCACGGAAGTTTCCTTTCAAAACTGATAACGCGACAAAACGTCGCTCGCCGGGGCTCTCCTCGGCGGCTCAAAAGCAACGGGCGACGCGCTTTCGAGCGACGTTTCGCAAAGAAAGGGAAACGCTCGGTTGTAAAACGCGTCGTTAAACGGGTTGGCGACGCGCCGTCGAACGTCGGGAAGTCGCGCTCGACGGCGGTTGCGTCGTCTTTATTAATAACGGTAAATTTCCGGTTTGAACGGGCCTTCGACCGGGACGCCGAGGTACTTCGCTTGCTTTTCGGTCAGCGTCGTCAGTTTGACGCCGAGTTGGTCGAGGTGCAGGCGGGCGACTTCCTCGTCGAGTTTTTTCGGGAGGAGGTGAACGCCGATCGGGAACTTTTCTTCCGCCGTCCAGAGCGCGATTTGCGCTAAGACTTGGTTCGTGAAGGAGTTCGACATAACGAACGACGGGTGCCCGGTCGCGCAACCGAGGTTGACCAAGCGGCCTTCCGCCAAGAGCAAAATCGAGTTGCCGCCCGGGAAGGTGTAACGGTCGACGAGCGGTTTGATTTGCGTTTTGACGATTCCCGGGTACGCTTCGAGACCGGCGACGTCGATTTCGCAGTCGAAGTGCCCGATATTGCAGACGATAGCGTCGTTCTTCATACGCGACATTTGCTCGGCGGAGATGATGTCGCAGCAACCGGTCGTCGTCACGAAGATGTTTCCGCGGTCGGCGGCGTCGTCCATCGTCGTAACTTCGAAACCTTCCATCGCGGCTTGCAGCGCGCAAATCGGGTCGATTTCCGTAACGAGAACGCGGGCGCCGTAGGAGCGCATCGAGTGGGCGCAACCTTTCCCGACGTCGCCGTAACCCGCGACGACGACGACTTTGCCGGCGACCATCACGTCGGTGGCGCGCTTAATGCCGTCGGCCAACGATTCGCGGCAGCCGTAAAGGTTGTCGAACTTGCTCTTCGTAACGCTGTCGTTGACGTTGATCGCCGGAATCTTCAGTTCGCCGCGGTCGAACATTTGGTAAAGGCGGTGAACGCCCGTCGTCGTTTCTTCGGAGAGGCCCTTGATACCGTCGACGATACCGGCGTATTTTTCCGCGTGAACGGCGATCGTGAGGTCGCCGCCGTCGTCGACGATCATGTTCAGCGGTTGACCGTCCGGGAAAATAAGCGTTTGTTCGACGCACCAGTCGTATTCTTCGTCGGTTTCGCCTTTCCAAGCGTAAACCGGGACGCCGGTCGCCGCGATCGCCGCCGCCGCGTGGTCTTGCGTCGAGAACTTGTTGCAGCTGCTCCAAGTAACTTCGGCGCCGAGTTCGCGCAACGTTTCGATCAAGACCGCCGTTTGAATCGTCATGTGCAGGCAGCCCGCGATGCGCGCGCCGCGGAGCGGTTTCGTCGGGCCGTATTTGCGGCGCAACGCCATCAAACCCGGCATTTCGTTTTCCGCGAGCATAATTTCTTTGCGACCCCAATCGGCCAAGCTCATATCCGCGACTTTGTAAGGCAATTTTTCACTCATCGACGTATTTTTCCCAAGTTTCCCGACATTGTGAAAGGCGACGCTCGTCGAGCGACGAAACGCGCCGTGAAATTTCGTTAGTAATCTCCGCGATTATACTCCCGAATCGGCGAAAGCGACAGGGGGGGAAGGCTCGCTTCCGACGGGCAAAACGAGACTTTCGTTCTTTCGACGTCCGCTTAATCGTTCGCGTTTCTCTGTTTTTGCTATTTAGCCTATTTTGACGTTTCCGGAACCGCGTTTATTTTGAAGGAAAAACCTTAAAACGCCGCGAAGAGTCGGTTCGAAAACGCCGCGATATTGAAGAAACGTTAAAAATCGGCGTCGTCGCGACCGCAAACGTGCCCGGCTTCGCTGCAGCGGTGGTCGTGTCGGACGAAGCGAACGTCGCTCTTGTAAAGCTCGCGAACGAGGTCGCCGTTAAACTCCGACGTCGGGTGAAGGCGGACGACGCGGTTGACGCAAACGACGCTCTTGACGCGTTCCGAGACGACGCCGAGGTCGTGCGAAACCATCAAAATCGACGTTTCGCGGTTGAGATCGGCGAGCGTTTCGTAAAACCGTTCGGCGCTCGACGGATCGACGTTGTTCGTCGGCTCGTCGAGGACGAGAAGCTCCGGTTCCGAGCAGAGGGCGCGGGCGATTAAGACGCGTTGGCGCTGACCGCCGGAAAGGTCGCCGAACGCTTTGTCGCGCAGGTCGGCGACTTCCATTCGTTCGAGCGCCGCCAACGCTTTTTGGCGGTCGTCGGCGTTAAAGCGGAAGAAAAGACGTTCGCGAGTCGACGCGAAGAAGCGTTCAAAACCTTTTTTCGCGGCGGGTTGCGAATGTTCGCGGGTTCCGAAACGCCCGGCTAAAACGACGTCGAGAACGGAAATTGGAAATTTAAAATCGACGCGGGCTTGTTGCGGCGTGTAACCGACTCGAAGTCGCGCTTTTTCCGGCGCTTCGCCAAAGAGCGAGACCGTTCCGACTTGCGGTTTAAGGAGGCCGAGTATTAAACGAATAAGCGTCGTTTTGCCGCCGCCGTTCGGCCCGACGATCGACGCGAAATCGCCGCGCGGAATCGTTAAGTCGACGTTTTCCAACGCCGGTTTGCGGTCGGCGTCGTAAGAATACGTTACGTTTTTCAGTCGAATCATTCGCGTTTTGGCTCCGGTTTAAATCGGCGTCGAGCGACGATCGATAAGCTCGGCTTATTATAAGTTTTGCTAATATATAAGTCGGGCTTATGCGAGGTTCGCGCGTCGGCGTTCGCTTATCGAGGCGGTTTCGGACGGGGCGCGCTTCGCCCTTGCCGCGGTTTTCGTGTGTTTTCCCCTCTTATTTTCCCTCATTTTGTAAAAAATAAAAGCGGCCCCGAAGGATATTTTCGATAAAGAATAGAAAAAAAGAGGCGATTTCTCTTTTGCGTCGCTCCGCGTCTTGAAAAATTTAGCGAACGGAGTATGATAAAAGCAAGTAAGCGCGCCGACTGGAAAAATGTCGTTTGATTGAAATTTGGCGCGATCGTTGAAATTTGGACTTGAAACGCAACGTCAATGGCCAAGAAAACTGCAACGTCGAAAAACGCCGCCTCCGAACCGCCGGTCGGTTCCGTTCTCGACCGCGTTCCGCCGAACAACCTCGAAGCGGAGCGGGGCGTCGTCGGAGCGATTCTGCTCAATCCGCGACTTTGCGACGACGTCGCGACGATCGCGCGTCCGAACGATTTTTACCTCGACGCGCACCGGCGCATCTATCGGCGTTTGCTCGAAATGAACGCCGCGTCGACCGGTATCGACCTTACCCTGTTGGTCGACCAGCTGCGAGCGACCGGGGAGCTGGAGGAGGTCGGCGGCGAAGCGTATTTGGCCGAGTTGATGAGTTCGGTGCAGGTAACGGCGCACGCGGCTCGATACGCCGAAATCGTTCAAAAAAACGCGATTCGACGGCAGTTGATCGAGACGAGCGAACGCATCTTGCGCGACGCTTACGAGCCGGAGTTCGGGCCGAAAGAGTTGGTCGCGCAAGCGGAAGAGCGAATTTTCGCGATCAACGACGACCGCGGCGTCGGGAATTTGCAGTCGATGGGCGAGTTGATGCAGGACGTTTTTCACCTCATCGACGCGCGAGCGTCCGGCGAAGTCGACGGCGTGCCGACCGGATTCATCGATCTCGACGGCATGCTCGGCGGCCTGCACGGTTCGGAGCTGATTATCTTGGCGGCGCGTCCGTCGATGGGGAAAACGGCGTTCGCGACCAATATCGCCGATTACGTCGCCGTCGAAGCGAAGCGTCCGGTGCTGTTTTTCAGCTTGGAAATGGCGAAAACGGAACTCGCGCTTCGTATGTTGTGCGCTCGCGGACGGATTCCGGGCGAACGGTTGCGCGGCGCTCTGTCGGGAAAAGACCAGCAGAATTTCAGTCGCGTCGCGTCGATTCTTAGCGCGGCGCCTCTTTATATCGACGACACGCCGACGCGGACGGTAACGGAAATCGGCGCGGTCGCTCGACGTTTGAAGCGTCAAGAAGGGCTCGGACTCATCGTAATCGACTACCTGGGACTGATCGAGCCGGACAATTCGAGCGACCCGCGTCAGGAACAGGTCGCGAAGATCGCTCGACGGCTTAAAGGGTTGGCGCGCGAGTTGAACGTGCCGGTTCTTTGCCTCGCCCAGCTCAACCGGCAAACCGAAGCGATGAAAGACAACCGACCGCGCCTTAGCCACTTGCGCGAATCGGGCGCCATCGAGCAAGACGCCGACGTCGTGATGTTCGTACACCGCGAAGAGTATTACCACTCGAAACAGGAGGCCGAGGAAAAGGGCTTGCAGGGCGTCGCGGAAATTATCGTCGCGAAACAGCGCAACGGGCCGGTCGGCGACGTTAAAGTCGCTTGGATGAGCAAGTACACGCTCTTCGCCAACCTCGCGCAACACGAGGAGCCGGGGTCTTACGAAGAGTTTGACGATTTTTCGGGGTTTGGCGGCGGCGACGAGTACGACGACGGCGGTTTTTGACGCAAAATCGAAAAAAAGCGTCGCAAAACGGCGCGTCAAGGTCTTATACTAATAGGAAAGCGTTTTTTTTCGTCGTCGAACGACGTTGTTCGACGGAGAACGCGGCCGACTTTTCTTCGTTGAGAAAAATCGACCGCGTTGAACGGAAACGTCAAACGTTTGTTAAGCGCTGCTTTAAAAGGGGTTAGGTGTTGGAATGAGAGCGTTGGTAACGGGCGGCGGCGGTTTTTTGGGCGCGTATCTCGTCGAGCAACTCTTGGCGGACGGCGTCGAAACGCGGACGTTGGGGCGCCGACCGCGGGCGTTCCTGCAGGCGCTCGGCGTCGACGAACGGCTCGGGGACTTGCGCAATTTCGACGACGTCGACGCGGCGGTCGACGGTTGCGACGTCGTGTATCATATCGCGGCGTATCCGAGCGTTTCGATGGATCCGCGCCCCTATTAC
>JAFSFF010000417.1 GCA_017435375.1 Thermoguttaceae bacterium | reverse complement strand
CGCGGGTTCGCTTCGATGTAAATTTCGCCCTGCAGGAAAATTTGGTCGGCGTTGAAAAGGACGATTTCCGGGCGGTCGCTCATCGCGACGTGCGCGAACGGCGTTCCTCCGCAGTTGAGCGAGTGATAGGCGAATTGGTTCGCCAAATTTTCGCCTTGAATCATATAGTCGGACGGGTTTCGCGTCCAAAGCGCGCGAAACGCTCCGTACCGCGTTTCGTTTTCCGGGGCGGCGAGGAGTTTGCGCAACTCCGCGTCGACGTCGAACGACGTTTTCATACAGACGCCGAGGGTCGCGAGGGCGGCCGGACGGCGTTCGGCGTCGTTCGCGGCGAATTCGGCGAGGATGCGCGCGGTTTGTTGGCGGTCGGGACGTTCGTTAAAATAAGCGGACGTAATCGCCGAGTTAAAGCGAACCGCCGCGTCCGGGCTCGTCATCCCCTTGCGAATCGCGTCGAGAACTTTTTCGTTGCGCGGGCCGATCGCTTCGAGTTGAATCGACGCGAACTCCGACGTTTCCGGATTCAGAAGTTGAACGGCGAGGCGGTCGATCCGTTCGTTCAGTTCGTCGGCGGTTTCGAAGAAGGAAATCGCGCAAACGACGTTGACGTAACGGACGATATTTTCGCGGTACTCTTCCGGAACTTCGAGGTTAATCCGCGTCGCGCCCGCTTTCGCTTCGGCGACCTTTTTCTTTCCGGCGTACCCCGTTTTAGTGTAGCTAAAACGTTTGTTGATAACGTCTTCGACTTGCTTCGCAATCCCCGGCGAACGTTCGTTTTCTTTTAGTTCGAGCCAAATCGGTCGAGACCGCGAAACGACCGCGCCGCCGACGATCTTCCCCTGTTTGTAAGCGACCGGGCTTTTATTCGCGACCAAATCCGGGTCGAGCGTAACGTAACCGTCGACGACGCCAAGTTTGTAACCGCGTCGAATGACGTCGGCCGCCATATACTGATAAAGTTCGGCGTCGCGAACGTACCCGCCTTGCACGCTCGTCGCTTCGGAGCCCGGTTGGAGTTTGAGCGTTACGTCGAGGCGGTCGCCGGCGCGCGCTCCCGGCGGAACGATCGTTTCGAGAAGAACGATCGCGGTGTCGAGCGACGCGATTTGGCTTTTCGCGGTGCGTTTTTGGTCGACGTCGCGTTGCAAGTCTTGCAAAACGAGTTGTTGATACGTCGACGGCGGCTCGTCCGCGCCGGTTCCCGCGAGGCCGCGAACGAGCGTCGCGCCCTCGATTTTGGCGGCGTGCAGGTTTTCGGGGCGCGCCAAGTCTTGAACGAGGCGGCCGCGATTGTTCAAAACGCGCTGTTGTTCCGCTTTAAACGGGTCTTCCGGGACTTTTCGCGAGCAACCGGGCGCGGCGAGCGCCGCTAAAATCAGCGTTGTCGTTAAAAAACGTTTCATTTCGATAGCTTTCAAACGTCGCGCCGGGCGACTAAACGGCGCGGCGAGAACGAAATATCGACGTCGAACGAAAAACGGCGTCGAAAAGCGAGGTCGGTTTAATTTTCGGCGCCCGGCCAAACGAGCGACGAAAAGAGGAAATCGCCGAACGATAACCGATTTTCGACGCCGCGTCAAGAGCGGTTTTCGTTTTTTCAACGCGGCGAGAGCGTTGTTAAAACGGGGAGAGCGGGGAAAATAGGAAAAGGAAATTGGGCGAGAATACGGCGAAAAAAGCTCGAACGAAACGCCGCAAGAAATAAAAGAACGCAAGCGACCGCGCGAACGACGCGACGCCTTAAAGATCGGAAAAAGAAAACGCTCGAACCGTCGAACGACCTCCGCCGAACGCTCGACGGAGGCGATTCAAGAACGGTCGACCGATTAAGAAGCGTCGAAACGATTAACGTTCGCGGTAGATGATGCGACCGCGATCCATATCGTACGGGCTGATTTCGACGGCGACGCGGTCGCCCGGGACGACGCGAATGCGGAACTTGCGCATCTTGCCGGCCAAACGGCAAAGAACGTAATGTTCCATATCGTCGATTTTAACGCGGAACGCGCCGCGCACTTCTTCGGTAACGACGCCGCGCAATTCGATCGCTTCTTCTTTAGTCTTTTGTTCTCGATTTTCGCTCATACAATATCCTTTAAACAGTTGTCTTAGCGGTCGCGACCGAGACGAGACCCGTTCCGGACGCTCGCGCCGTCGCCGACGACGAAACGAAGGCTAACGACGCGCGGTTTTTAGCGAATGTTTCGACGCTCGACGCGTCGCGTCGACTCGCTTTCAAGCCGCGAGTCGAAGAGAGGTCGAGAAGCGGGAAAGCGCGCCCGCGACTCCGAGACGTCGTTAATTTTAACAGTTTTTCCGGCTTCGACAAGGGGCCGGGATAATTTACTTCGAACTTGCGCTTTCTTTTTTACGTTCGACGCGCCGGAAGCGACGGTTGTTAGGATTGGCGAAAGCGGGAAAGACGGGGAGTTTGGGCGTCGCGGCGGGAATAAAAGGGCGCGAGGCGGCTAAGGCGGGGAAGAATCGCGCGCCGCCCCCTTTTGGAATCGGGGAAAAAGCGTATAATATAAGGATAAATTGCGAGCGTCGGCGGCGAACCGTCGCGCCGAGCGTCGGGTTAAACGGCGAAAAAAATAAAAAACGATCGCGACGGAGAAAGAAGCGTCGCGTCAAAGGTTGAGGAATGGATCGAACGCCTTACCAAGAAAATATCGTCAAACGGTATTACGAAAACAAACCGGACATTATGCGGCAAAAGTTGAGCGAGTTGACGACCGAGCTGTACTTGGCCGAAACGCCGAAAAAACGCGCGCAACTTTGGAAACGCGTCGCGTTGGCGATGAAGAATCTCAACTTGCCGGAAGCGCAAATCGAAGCGCTGATCGCGAAGGACGACCCGACCGCGCTCGCGCATTTTATCGAACGACGGTTGCCGAAGTTTTAACGGTCGCGATAAAAACGAAAAATAGGTAGGATAAAAAGACCGCGCGTCGGCAAGGCGCGACGGCGACGGAGAACGCGAAATGAACGGCGAAGCGAACGAACGTTTTGAAATCGACAAACCGCGTATCGAACGAGCGGTGCGCGAAATTTTATGCGCGATCGGCGAAGACCCGGATCGCGAAGGGCT
>JAFSFF010000416.1 GCA_017435375.1 Thermoguttaceae bacterium | reverse complement strand
CGGCGTTTCCTTGGTCGCGCCGCTCGGCAGAATCGTCAGCGTCGTCTCGTAAATATTGTTCGACTCGTTCGTTTCGGCGAGAGCGTCGTCGGAATCGAGCGTCAATTTGACCGTATAGGTTCCCTCGGCCAACTTGCCTAAGTTTTCGCTAAACGACCACATATACCACGCGTCGAGCCCGGCGCGTTCCGCAACGACCGATTTCACGGCGTCGCCGTCCGCGTTCCGGACGGTCAGCGTCGCTTTAAATCCGTCTTCGAAATCGACGTCGGAATGGTTCCACGCGTAAAAAGCCGCGTAAACCGAGTCTTCGGTCGTAAAGAATCGTCCCTCGTCCGTCATCGAATTGTCGGCGGCGAAAACCAACGGGGCGTTCCATCCGGAGCTAACGTAAGTCGTCAAATCGGAGCGCAGGGTTACGCCGGAATAGACGTTCAACGCGTAATGGCCGGTCGAGGCGAAATCGCGTCCTTCGGTCGTCGTCAAATCGACGTCGTAATTCCATTGCGCGGAAACGGCGAGGTAGTAATATCCGCTCGTCGTCGGGGAGAAATTCGTTTGCCCGTATCCCCAAACGCCGTCGATCTCGGCGCCGTTCGCGTCCGCAAGACGCAGGAGCGCGTTGAACGTTTGTTTTCCTTCTTGCGCGGCCAACTCGAGCCCGTAAGTCGTTCCCGCTTCCAGGTAAACTTTGTAAACGTCGACGTCCGCCGAGCCGTTCGCGCCGTTGCCGAGGGCTTCGAGGACGCTCGTTTTTTCGCCCGTCAACGTCAGCGTTTGCGCCGTCGCGAGCGTGTCGCCGGCGTCGGTCGTGAAGGCGCCGTCGTTTTGCTTCAACACGGCGATACTTCGCCAAACGCCGACTTGCCCGGAATCGTCGCCGCGGTAATCGACGTATTTATACCCGCTCTTCGCCGCGTCGTATTCGATCGGGGAACGGTAGCGTCGCGCTTGCCCGTCGTCGGAGCAAGAAATAACGACGTCGGTGTAATACTCGGGCGACGAAGAAGAAACGCTCGAATCGTAATAATAGCCCCACAACGTCGTCGCGTGTCCGACGCCGTCTTCCCATTCGCAAGCGATAGAAACGGCGCTTCCGTCGCGCAGCCCGTTCGCGGCGGCGTTCAGCGCGTCCAAAGCGTCGACGCTTCCGTCTTTTAAGGAGTAGGAGGTCAAATAATCGTCGACGAGAGCGTTAACGTAATAACCGCCGCCGGCTTGTTCGAGTTGCGCGAAACCGTCGAGCCCTTCTCCGCGATCGACGCCGTTCAAGAACCATTCGACGCCGTAAGAAACGGCGCCGCCGGCGTCGGTAAAGGAGGTTTTAAACGCGTCGAAAATTTCTTCGACGCTCATTCCGGCGTCGAAACCGGCGTATTTCAAGAGGTTCGAAGTCGACGCCGCCCAACACATTTGCTCGTCGCCGCTCCAACTTTTGTTAACGTCGTAATAACTCGACGTTTGATAGGAGCTTACCGCCGTCGTCAACTCGGCGGCTTCCGCGGCGCTCAACCCGGCGACGAACGCCCAAGTCGTTCCCTCGACTCGATATTCCGCCGAGAAGACCGGTTCGCTCGCCGAAGAAGCGGAAGCGCGACGGGAACGCGTCGAGTTCGCCGCCGCGTCGTCGAAGTTCGTCGTCAGGTAAACGGAGCGCGCCAAGTTCAGCTCGGCGCCGTCCGCGACCGGCGTTAAGTCGTTCTTCGCCGCGCCTTTGCTCGAGTCGCCGAGCAGGACGAAACCGCCGACGTTCGCCGAACCGGAAACGACCGAGAAGATCGCGCCTTCGTCGGACGACGCCGAAAGAAGCGCGTCGCCGTAAGAAACGATCGTCAGTTTGCCGGAAACGCTTTCGTCAAAATCGACGGTAATCGTTCGTTCAAAGGAAACGCTCGACGCTTCCGCCGTCGTTCTCAGGACGATCAAATCGTCTTGCGGCGTCGCTGTCGCGGCGTCGAGAGCCGCTTGCACTTGCGCGCTCGTCGTCGCGGCGGACAAATCGATCGCGTTAATTTCCGACAAATTTTCGGCCAGTTCGAAAGACGAATAAAGTTCGCGAATGTCCGCGTACTCGGTCGGCGTAACGCTCAGAAGCTCGCGATTTTCCAAACTTTCAAGCCCCAAACGACGCGCTTCCGACGCTCGTTTTCGAGCGCTCGACTTCTCTTTTTTAAAGAAACGGCTGAACATAAACTTCTCCTTGCTACGTCGGCTTTCCCTGCGACGCGTTCCTGAATTCGTTCGCAATATTTCGTAAAACGAAAAGCAATCCTCGCTTCAATCGTTTTACGAAACGCCGGCTAATTTATTACACGAAAAACCTCAAAGGTTACGAAAACGCTTTGGCGCGCAACAGACGCACGCCGGCGATTTTATTGTACGCGTCCGTCCCAAAAGTCAAGGGCTAAAATAGATTTTTAAAGCGAAAAGCGCGACAAAACCGAATTTTCTACGCGACGTTTGTTTTTCATAAGTCGTCCTCGCACAAAGAAAAACGCGTCGCCGAGTCTCGACTCGACGGCGCGTTGCG
>JAFSFF010000415.1 GCA_017435375.1 Thermoguttaceae bacterium | reverse complement strand
GGTTCGACCGGTCTCGGCGGCGACGGCGGTTTCTGCGGAGGCGGCGGCGCGGGCGCTCTCGAAGGGGGCGACGGCGGTTTCGGCGCGGGCGGCGGAGGCGGTTCCTCCGCGTTGACCGGCGGTCTCGGCGGTTTCGGCGCGGGGAACGGCGGTTACGTCGAGGGCGCGACCAGCTCGAAGTTCGAAGATACTAAAGGCGGCGGAACGGGCGGCGGCGGAGCCGGGCTCGGCGGCGCGATCTTTATCGGCGAAAACGCGGACGTTACGTTCGTCGTCTCCGATTCGGAAGCGGGCAAGATCGCCGGAAACGTCGCGGTCGGCGGTTTGGGCGGCGGCGGAACGGCCGGGAACGGCGAAGCGATCGGCGGCGGCGTTTTCCTCCTCAACGATATGAAGATCGAAGTCGCCGAAGGCGCGACCTATACGCTCTCAAACGGTATCGGCGGCGTCGCGGGGTCGAAAGACTCGAAGGCGGACGCGAACGGCTCCTTTGGAAACGACGCCGGAATCGTCAAGACCGGCGCCGGAACGCTGGTGATGAATTCGACCGAAAAATCGACGTACGCCGGCGACACGGTCGTCCAAGGCGGAACGCTCGTCGCGGAAAAAGCGGGCGTTCTTAGCCAATATTCCGATCTCGACGTCGACGGCGGAACGGTTCGTATGGAGGCGAATCAAACGGTCGTCAACCTGAAAAGCTCGAACGGCGAAGGCGGAACGCTGAACCTCGGCGGGAATACGCTGACCGT
The DNA here is from genome assembly GCA_017435375.1 of Thermoguttaceae bacterium. Taxonomy (GTDB): domain Bacteria; phylum Planctomycetota; class Planctomycetia; order Pirellulales; family Thermoguttaceae; genus RUG369. The sequence continues at coordinate 20,485 of JAFSFF010000415.1, read as the reverse complement.
TTCGCAAGGCGCCGCCGAAGGCGAAAACGAAGTTTTCAACGGAAAAATCGTCGCCGGAGGGAAGGACGCCGCGCTGACGAAAAAGGGAACCGGAACGCTGACTCTCGCCGGAGACAGCCGCGGCGAAGTCGATCAAGCGACCGGAAATAAAGCGACGAACGCCTTTACGACGAACCTCGTCGGCGGAACCGTTCGCGTCGAAAACGACGGCGCGTTCGGCGACGGCCAAGTCGTTTATTCGCGAACCGACAAAAACGACCAAACGCGGGCGATCGAGTTCGGCGACGGCGTCGAAATCGCGAACAATATCGTTCTGCAAGGGAACCAAACGGCGCTGAAAGTCGGCGTTTCGTCCGACGACGCGAACGCTTCGGCGACGTTCTCCGGCTTGATTTCGGCGGCCGACTCGAAAGCGAAACAGCTCGTCGTCGATTCCGATATTGCGACGCAAACGTTGAACCTGACGTATACCGGCGTCCGGAAAAAGACCGAAGAAATTACCGATCCTGAAACCGGCGAAAAGAGCGAAAAGAACTCTTGGTCGGTCGCTCCTCCGGCGCTCGACTCGGTCGTTTTGAAAAACGGAACGCTCGACGTCGCGGTTACGACCTTTAAAACCGACTCCGGCGCTCGTTACTGGTACAACGCGCTCGGTTCGGCGGCGCTGACGAACGACGGGAACAACCGTCTCGACTTCTCGCTCGACCGTTCGCTCGACGCGGACGCTTCGGCGGACGTCGCGGTCGGGTTCGCGAACAAAATGAACCTGAACTCCGGGTTCTTGACGGTCGGCGGGAACGGCGCGAACGTCGAATACGGCGGAACGACGGTCGGCGCCGGCGGTTTGCGCGTCGACGTCGGCTCCGGGCAAACGTTCAAACTGACCGGCGGTTTCGGGCACGCGTTCACCGATCTCGCGTCCGGAACGCTCGACGTTTCGAAGGCGGCTCCGAAACAAGTTTACCTCGGCGGTCTTTCGTCGAGCGGTTCCGACGTCGCGGTCGTCGCCGGAAACAAAGATTTGGCGGTCGATTTCGCCGACGCGGACTTGACCTACTCCGGCAAAATCGTCGGTTCGGAAGACAAGGGCGCGACGATTTACAAAGCCGGAACCGGTTCCTGGACGCTGAACTCGACCGACGACTCGGAAATCGAGCGCGTTTCGGTTGTCGGCGGCGCGTTCTCGCTCGGCTCGAACCGTTACGACAAAGCGACCGATTTCGAAATTAGCGTCGGCCAAGGCGGGACGTTCAAGCTCGCCGACTCGAACGGCGCGACCGTCGAACTCGACAAGTTCTTCGCCGATCAAAAGGGCGGCGGAATCGAAATCGGCGAAAACAACGTCGTCAAACTGTCGAACAAAAATACGTCGACGAAGCTCGCGGCGAACCTCCGCGGCGCCGGGACGCTCGAACTTGCGAACGTCGCGGGCGAAGACGGCGAAGTCGCCGCTTGGTCGCTCGCCGGGAACAACTCGGCTTGGGGCGGAACCGTTTCGGCGGTCGAATACGGCGCGAAACTCGCGCTCGACTCCGAAAACGCGACGACGAAAGATTCGACGATCGTTCTCGGCGACGCGGCGACGTTGACCGCGAACGCGACGAACCGTCTCGGAACGTTGACGCTCGGCGGCTCGACGCTCGCGCAAGTCGCGGCGAATCGTTCGCTTTACGTCGACAAACTCGACGGCGGCGCGAACCCGCTCGAAATTAGCGGCAAGGGAATGTTCGTCTTGAACGGCGCGGGCGCGGCGGCCGACTTTACCGGCGCGACGACCGTTTCCGGCGGAACCCTCGTCGTCGGCGGAAACAACGTCGCCCAAGGGCGCGAAGCGACGACGCTCAAAGACGGCGGAACGATTATTTACGATTACGCGAACGAAAAGGGCGCGAAGAGCGCCGCGCTCGGCTCCCTTTGGGGCGCGGAGTTGAAAGTCGACGGGCAAGGCGGTTTGACGATCGCCAACGCGTCGGCGCCGGTCGACGTTACCGACGCGATTTCCTTCGTCGGCGCGGAAAACAACGTCTTGACGCTCGACGCGAGTTCGCCGCTCGTTTACGTCAAGAGCGCGATTTCCGGCGATGGAACGCTCAAGAAAACCGGTTACGGAACGGCGATTATGAGCGGGACGGACGCGGTTTCCGGGCTGACCGTTTCGCAAGGCGTCCTCCAACTCGGCGAAAGCGCCGACGCTCCGAACGCGCAAGCGGCGAACGCGGCGGTCGTCTTGAACGGCGGCGCGCTGACCGGTTGGATCGACTCGCTCGGTTCGGTCGCGATCGGACGCGGCGGAAATCTCGCGTTGTCGAAGGCGGGACGCGTCGACCTGACCGGCTCCGGAACGGTCTTTTCGCTCGACGGCGGGACGCTCGGCGTCGCGGTCGAAAACGCGACGACCTATACGAATTACGCGACGACCGACGGCGACGTTTCGCTGAACAAAGGCTCGGTTTACGTCGACGCGGCGAAGGACGCCGGGCTCCAAGCGGGCGACGCCTTGACGGTCGTTTCGACCGAAAACGGCAAGATGAACGCGAACGTCGATAATTTGCTGATTTACGACAATATCGCGGGAAATCGTTTCGTCGTCGACCGCGACGCGCTTTCGAACGGCGACTTCACGCTGAAGATGCAAAAAGTCGATTACGCGAGCGGCGCGTCGTCCCCGAACGAACGCTCGGTCGGCGGTTACCTCAACCGTTGGCTCGACGGCGGCGGGCTCGACTCGGAGCAAAGCGCCTACGTCGCCGCGCTCGAAAACGAAATCGCTCGCGACCCGCGCGCGCTGAACCAACTGACCGGCGAACTCCGCTTGTCGGCGATGAACGCGCAAGTCCAAAGCCGCAACCTTATGCGTCAAACGCTGACGCAAAACGCGATGTTGCGCGCTTCGTCGCTGACGTCGTCCGAATATACCGGCGTCCGCGGTCAAGCGAGCGAGCAAAGCGGCTTCAGCGGCTGGGCGTCGGCGTTCGGCGCGGGCGGCGCCGCGGACGACCGCAAGGGCGCGTCCGGGTACGACTATACGCTCTTGGGCGGAATGTTCGGAATCGAACTTGGCTCGAATCCGACGAACCAATTCGGATTGTATTACAGTTACAATAATACGAACCTCGACGCCGACGCGAAAATCGGCGAAGCGGAGGTTTCGAGCAACGACTTCGGCGCCTATCTCCGTTGGAACGACGGTTGGGGCTACGGTTTCGTTACCGGCGGCTTCGGCGTCGTCGACTACGAGTTCGAACGTCGGATCGCGTTGGGCGGTTACCCGACCGCGTCCTTCGACGGCGAAACGGACGGCTGGACCGGTTCGATTTACCTCGAACGCGGCTACACGTTCGACTTGGGCGCCTCCGCGCTGCAACCGTACGGCGGTCTCCAATTTACGCACATCGTAATGGACGAGTTCGCCGAAACCGGAACGATCAACGCGCTCGCGGTCAAGGGAATGGAAACCGAATACGACTCGATGCAAGGCGTCTTGGGCGTTCGTTGGTTGAAATCGACCGTCTTGGGCGGCCGCCTCTTCGACTTCAACGCCTATATGAACTGGACGCACGAGTTCCTCGACGCGAACGCCGAGGGCGAAGCGACGTTGGTCGGCGGCCCGAACGGAACGTTCCGCGTCGTCGGCAACGGCGTCGGGCGCGACTGGGTCTATACCGGGTTGGGCGGAACTTGGAACTTCAACGACCGTTTCTGCGCGTTCGGCGGCGCCGACGTTCAGCTGAACGGCTACACGACTTACGTCAACGGAAGCGCCGGGTTCAAGATGACTTGGTAACGACCGATTGACGGTTGAAATCGATTTCCCGAAGAGTCGGGGTTAAAAGAAGCGGTCGCGTCGAGCGAGTTTTCGTTCGGCGCGACCGTTTTTTATTGATCGAGAGAAGCGAGCGGAGAGAGGCGACGTTAAGCGTCGGCGCTTTCGTCGTTTTGGGCTTCTTCGCCGCTCGTCGTTTCGTTCGTTTCTTCGACGACGGGTTCGAGTTCGCTTTCGTCGAGTTCCGGAATCGGGTCGGGCGAGATTTTGACGGCGTTGGCGACGAGTTCGAGCGCGACGCGTTCGTCGGCTTCGAGCGTCGGCGTCGCGATTTCGCCGTTCGTCGCGCGCCAGCAGATTTCGGCGCCGAGTTCGGACGCGGCGGCGTTCGCGGCGTCGAGAATCGTTTCGATCTCTTCGGCGGCGAGCGCGGTTCCGTCCGGTTTGACGTATTCGAAAAGGGCGACCAGGACGCGACGGCCTCCGGCGATTCCGGAGTAAACGTTCGAGATTTGTTGCAGCGTTGTTTTCATCGAGCGACTTTCTTTAGAGCGAGAAAAAAGCGGAGGAAGCGGAAAATCGCGTCGAACGCTCCGCTCGTTCGACGGCGCGCTCATCTTAAAGCGGTTGGCGCGCCGTCGCAAGGAAAAACGTTCCAATCGGCAACTTTTCCCGATTTAACGCCGAAAAGAAGGCGGGAAAGGAACGCGGCGCCGTTAAAAGTCGTTTTCCGATTCCTCGAACTCGAAATATTCGCCGCCGTAAATCGCGTTCGCGCCGAGTTCCTCTTCGATGCGAAGAAGTTGGTTGTACTTCGCGACCCGTTCGCCGCGAACGACGGAGCCGATCTTGATTTGCCCGCAGTTGGTCGCGACCGCCAAGTCGGCGACGAACGCGTCCTCCGTTTCGCCGCTTCGATGACTGACGACCGCCGCGTATCCGTTGCGCCGCGCCATTTCGACCGCGTCGAGCGTTTCGGAGACGGAGCCGATTTGGTTCGGTTTCACAAGGATAGCGTTCGCGACGTTCTCGTCGATTCCGCGCTGGAGCCGCCGAACGTTCGTCGTAAAAAGGTCGTCGCCGACGAGCTGAATTTTGTCGCCGAGTCGCTCCGTCAGACGCCGCCAACCGCTCCAATCGTCCTCCGCGCACCCGTCTTCGATCGACGCGATCGGATATTTTTGCGTCCAAGCGGCCAAGATTTCGATAAATTCTGCCGACGTAAGTTTCTGGTTTTCAAAATGATAACGGTTTTCTCGATAAAACTCCGTCGCGGCGACGTCGAGCGCGAGAAAGACGTCCTTGCCGGGCGCGTATCCGGCGCCGTCGATCGCTTCGACGAGGAGCGCGAGTCCTTCTTCGTTCGACTTCAAGACCGGCGCGAACCCGCCTTCGTCGCCGACGCTCGTCGTTTTGCCGCGTTTGTGCAAAATACGTTTTAGCGACTGAAAGACGTCGACGCAAGCCCGCAGCGCGTCGGAGAACGTTTCGAAGCCGAGCGGTTCAATCATAAACTCCTGCACGTCGAGCCGATTGTTCGCGTGCGCGCCGCCGTTGAGAAGATTGGCGAGCGGAACCGGGAGCGTTCGCGCGCCGACGCCGCCTAAATAGCGGTAAAGCGGGAGGCGGCAAGCGGCGGCTCCCGCTTTGGCGCAGGCGAGCGAAACGGCGAGGATCGCGTTGGCGCCGAGTTTCTTCTTGTTCCGCGTTCCGTCGAGTTCGATCGCGACTCGGTCGATTTCGAGTTGGTCGCAAACGTCGCGACCGCGCAACGCGTCGGCGAGCGGGCCTTCGACGTTGGCGACGGCGTTGAGGACGCCGCGCCCGCCGTATTCTTCGCTTTCGTCGTCGCGCAGTTCGAACGCTTCGCCGGAGCCGACGCTCGCTCCGCTCGGGACGGCGGCGCGTCCGACGATTCCGTTTTCCAACGCGACTTCGGCTTCCAAGGTCGGCGTTCCGCGACTGTCGAGAATTTGACGTCCGACGACGGCGACGATTCGGCGCGACAACATAATCCGGCTCCTTAAAAAACGGGGAAGAAAATAGGCGCGACGGGAAAAAGCGCGTCGCGAACGCTAGCGAAAAGATAGAACGGCGCGGCGGGACGAGCGGAACCGGGTAAAATAAACCGGTCGCGCGGCTTAAAACGCTTGAACGACGCGGCGACGAAAGCGGACGGTCGTCCGAGCGTCGAAGGGAAGAGCGGCGTCGGCGACCGTTTCGGCGTTTGCGGCGGTCGAGTCGGCGGGATTTGACGGCTAACGCGTTCGAAATGAAAAAAAAACGAAATTTAGAACAAGCGGCGAGAATTTGCTTGACTCGGCGTCGCCGGCGCGGTAAAATGAGCGAGACGACCGGCGACGCGTCGGCTCGTCGGCGCCGTTTTTTTGTCGTCGGCGCAACGCTCTTTTTCGCGCTCTATAGTATTAATGACAAAATCGCCGAAAACCGGTTCGCGGGACGGGCGAAAAACGTCGTCGGGAGCGAAAGCGAAAACGGCGAAACGCGGCGTCGGTTTGTTAGATTTTTATCGAAAAAAAGGAGAAATCGCGATGGCGGATTACGTTTGGATTAATCGTTACGAAGAAGGAAATCAGATCGGCGTCGTTTTTAACGTAACGGAAGACAAGCCGTTCGCCGTCGGCGAAAAGATGACGGAGATCGACGAAAACGCCTATATGAACGGTTACAACTGGGAGGCGTTCTTTAATTTTTACCTCGCCGAAACCGCGCCGGAACTCCTCGACGGAATCGAAACCGATCCGGAAGCCGAAACGTACGCAGCGTATTACGAACTGAACGAAGAAAACGAAAAGAAAGTCGAACGCTTCGTCAAGCTGATCGAGTCGTTAATCGAAGAGGAAACGGAACTCCTGCGAATCGTTCGCGAACGCGGCGAGGAAATCGCGTGGGATTGAGCGTCGGCGAGCGGACGCGGAAGCCGTTCGAACCGAGCGAACGTTGAAAAACGTCGGGACGGGAAACCGTTCCGGCGTTTTTTTTTTATTTTTTGCGCAAATTTTCCGGGAACGGCGCTCTTTAGTAACGCGGAGGAAAAACGCGGCGCCGGCGACGAACGAGAAAATAAACGTTTGGCGCCGGTTGTTTCGATTATTTTCCCGACGGCGCGGCGCGTCGACGCGAAGTTTGGGGCGGGGCGCTGGAAAAGTTTCTTGTTTCGAATACAATAAACGACGGCGCTTTTTCAATGCGGACGAGGGACGGCGCCGATTTTGAGTTGATTTAGCTAATTTAACGACCTTAAAACAAGGGGTTGGCGCGACACGTAGGAGGAACGCGATAAATGGCCGACGATCGTAATGAGCCGATTTCTTTGAAAAAAAATTACGGCGCCTTGGGCGCGAGCGTTCAACCGGGGGCGAGCGACGTCGCGAAGGCGTTTGAGCCCGCGCTGGCCGTCGCGGCGAATTTGACGTCGGACGGAACGCTTGTCAAGACCGTAAGCGACGGCGTTGAAACAACTTGGGACGTCGCGGCGTTGCGGGCGCTCGCGCCGGTCGAGGGGACGACGTCGGGCGCCGTCGGAGCGTTGCGGAAGTTGGCGAGCAAACTTGACGCGTCGACGCAACTTGCGACGGACGCCGACTTTAAGGAAGCGTGGGCGCAACTCGAAAAAGCGGCGGCCGCGTCAAACGATATGTTGCGCGGCGTCGCGTTGGCGTTGGCGGGCGCGGAGTTCGACCAAGCGGCGAAGCGGTTGGCCGGCGAGACGACGTCGCGTCGACTTTTCGCGCTGTTGGGGGCGGCGTTCGCGCGGTTTTTTACGGGCGAGCTCGCGCTTGGCTTGGCGGCGCTCGAAGAGATCGCGTCGAGCGACAAGTTGTTCGGCGACAACGGTTGGGCGGTTGTCGTCGAGTTGGGCGACATGTTGGCGCGTCTTTCCGGTCGACTGACGACGGCGGAATTTTTGCGCGAGCGCGCGGAGCGTTACAAAACGTGGACGCAGATGAGTTCAAACGCGAGCGAAGCGGTGGCGGAGCGGGCGCAAGCGTTCGAGTTGTCGCTGGCGACGGAGCTTTTGGCGACCGACTTGCCCGCGGCGCGCGACGCGTTGCGCAGAATCGCGCAGGGAAGTTGCCGGAATTTAAGTCAAGAAGCGGCGGTCGTTTACAAACGCGTTTTCGGCGAGGAAATCGCCGCGCCGAAAACGCAAACAACGCTTAATTGGCGCGCGGCGATCGCAACGCCGGCGCCTGCTCCGCCGCGGAACGTTTGGACGTCGAATCCGGTGCCGGGGACGCGTCAGGCGTTAACGATTAAGGGCATCGATTTCGCGTTCCGGTATTGCCCGCCGGGGACGTTCCAGATGGGTAGCCCGGAAGACGAAGAAAAGCGTCGCGACGACGAGACGCGACACGAGGTAACGCTGACTCGCGGTTTCTGGATGTTGGAAACCTCGGTAACGCAAGGGATGTATCGCGCGATAACCGGTTCGAACCCGAGCCGTTTTAAGTCGGGGGACAATTACCCGGTGGAGTGGGTGAGTTGGTTCGACAGTCAATCTTTTTGCGAGTCGCTGAACGCGCTTGGGGGCGCTCCCGCTGGATTTGAGTTTCGCTTGCCGACGGAGGCGGAGTGGGAATACGCTTGCCGGGCGGGGACGAATACTCCGTATTTCTGGGGTTCGAAGTTGAACGGGGACAAGGCGAACTGCAACGGGAACTGTCCTTACGGGGGCGTTTCTAAGGGTCGTTATTTGAAGAAAACTTCGGCGGTTGGGAGCTATCCTGCGAACGGTTGGGGTTTGTGCGACATGCACGGGAACGTTTGGGAGTGGTGCGCGGACTGGTACGGGGCCTACGCTTCGGGACCGCAAACGGATCCAACGGGGCCGACGTCGGGCAGGTGGCGGGTTTTGCGCGGCGGTAGCTGGTACGGCTTCGCCAAGAACTGCCGGTCGGCCTACCGTCACTGCATCGACCCGACGGACCGGTTCAGCGACTGCGGCTTCCGTCTCGTTTTAGGTCGCTAGCTCTAGCGGTCTAAGACGCTCCGCGTTTTCCGGTGAAGCGTTGACGCGCGAGCAAGGTCGTCGCGAGCGCCTCAAGCGCCGCCGACCGCCGCCGAGCGTCAACGCGGCGTCGGCGCGGGAAATTTTTCTTAATTTTAAGTATAATAAACGTCGGCGCGTTTTCGAGCGAGCGAAGGCGCGGTTGAGCGCAAGTTTTTTAGGACGAACATTGGGGGGACGCGATGAGTTCGGGAAATTCCAACGGGCAAGAGCCGATTTCGTTGGTCAAAAATTACGGGGCGAACGCGGCGGCGCGAGGGAAGAGCGGCGCGTCGTCCCCAAACGCTCCCAAGGGGAGTTTCGAAGACTCGGTAGACGCCGCCTTGGACGCCGCGACGAAATTTGTCGTCGACCAAGCGGCAAAGTTGGCGAAGTTCGCTAAATTGGACAAAATAACGAGCAAATTGGCCGGAAAAAAAGGCGCGCGCAACGCGTCGCCGAACGGTCGGCCGACCGGCGGCGACGTCGCGAAGGCGTTTGTTCCGGCGTTGACCGTCTCGGCGAAATATGTCGGCGATAAGTTGCGCGGGTTGGCGGAGTTGGCTAAGTTGGACGAATTGGCGCGAACGGTTAAGTTGGACAAAGCGGCGCGCCCCTTCGTCCAAATTGGGAAACGAACGGCCAAGTGGGCGTGGTCGAAGCGTCGCAGGCGTTGGTTCCAATGGGCGACGGTCGTCGCGCTTCTCGCGTTGGGAAACGTCGTTTTTGACGGCGACGAGCGGTCGAAGGCGCCGCGAACGCCGACGACGAAAGCGTGGAGCGACGACGAACGCTTGGAAGCGGGCTCGCTAAAAATTTTGACGATGAACGGCGTAGATTACGCGTTTCGCTATTGTCCGCCGGGAACCTTTAAAATGGGGAGTCCGGGAAACGAAAAAGGACGCGACTACGACGAAACGCTGCACGACGTAACGTTAACGCGCGGCTTTTGGACGCTCGAAACGGAAGTTACGCAGGAGATGTGGGAGGCGACGATGGGAGAGAACCCGAGCTTCTTCGCGGCGACGGGAGGAGGCGCGTCGGACGCTCGCGAAGTCGGCACGACGGCGAAATTTCCGGTGGAATCCGTCTCTTGGGAGGATTGCCAAAAGTTTATCGCGAAGTTGAACGCGAGCGGCTCGGCGCCGGACGGGTTCGCGTTTCGTTTGCCGACCGAAGCGGAGTGGGAGCGCGCCTGTCGCGCCGGTTCGAAAACGGCGTTCGCGTACGGGAATAAGTTGGAAAGAGATCAAGCGAATTACTGTTGGGACTCGGCGCTGCGGGGCGACGGCCTCGAACGGACGACGAGCGTCGGGAGCTATCCGGCGAACGCTTGGGGGATTTGCGATATGCACGGCAACGTTGCGGAGATGTGCGCGGACTGGGTCGGCTCTTATAAAATGACGGCGCAAGCGGATCCGACGGGCCCTCCGAGCGGGACGGCGGACGACTCGCGCGTTCTCCGCGGCGGCTCCTGGGAAGATCGCGCCGGTTATTGCCGTTCGGCCGCCCGTTTCTCCAGCGAGCCGACGGAGTCGAGCTCTAGCGTCGGATTCCGGCTTGTCTTAGGCCGCGAGATTGAACCGGACGTCGCGCCTCTCGCGGCGGAAGCGGCGATTTACGCGGAAGCGGCGCCGGCCGAATAACTTAACCTCGCGGAGGCGGAGACTTGCCCGCGCGGCGAGCGACGGCGGCGGACGCGAACGATTTTGACGTTTTTGCGGCGTCCGAACGGGGCGGCGTCCGGCGAAAAATTTTGGCGTCGGCCCTTGGCGCTTCGGATTTTTTTGTTATAATGCTCTTGGAATTTAATTAAGGGCGCGCCTAGGTTCGCTAAATCGCGCTCGTCTTTTTTTTTTCGCTTTGTCGCGAGATCGAACGTTTAACGGAACGCCCCGACGTCTTTAAGGGCGCGTTCGTTCGGCGGTAAAAAAAAAACGACCGACGGCGTCGGAACGTTTGACCGGAACCGGAAAATCGGCCCGAAACGCTTCGACGACCGCCCGCTAAAAAACGCGGGTTTAGGAAATAACGTTTTGGAATTTGTCGCCGCTTTCGCTTCTTTTTCTTCGTCGCGCGGAGTTTAAAGCGTCGCGGTCGCGTTAGTTAAACGATGTAAAATAAGGGTTTACGTTATGACAAAGCATATTTTCGTCACCGGCGGCGTCGTTAGCTCGCTCGGAAAAGGCTTGACGAGCGCCTCGATCGGGATGCTCCTCGAAAGTCGCGGTCTTTCGGTTCGGATGCAAAAGCTCGACCCTTATTTGAACGTCTTTCCGGGGCTCTTGAGTCCGCAGGAACACGGCGAAACTTACGTCCTCGACGACGGAAGCGAAACCGACCTCGACCTCGGCCACTACGAACGCTTCACGAACAGCCCGCTCTCCAAAGACAGCAGCTGGACGACCGGCAAAATTTACCAACGGATTCGCGAAAAGGAAAAACGCGGCGAGTACCGCGGCAAGACGGTGCAAGTCGTCCCGCACGTTACGAACGAGCTGAAAGCCTGCGTCGCGCGCTTGGCCGGGGACGACGTCGACGTCGTCGTTACGGAGATCGGCGGGACGGTCGGCGACATCGAGGGGCTGCCGTTCCTCGAAGCGATTCGCCAATTCGGGCTCGAAGTCGGGAAGGAAAACTGCGTTTACGTCCACTTGACGCTGATCCCGTATCTCAAAGCGTCGCGCGAACTTAAAACGAAACCGACGCAACACTCCGTCGAACGTTTGCGCCAAATCGGGATTCAACCGGACTTCATCGTCTGCCGCACCGAACAGCCGATTACGCAAGAGGAATGCGACAAAATCGCGCTCTTCTGCAACGTTCCGAGCAAGTGCGTCGTCGAAGAACGCGACGCCGATTTCTCGATTTACGAAGTTCCGCTTTCCTTGGCCGACCGCAACCTCGACCAAATGATCGTCGACCGTCTCGGCCTTACTAAAGCGAAAGCCGCCGACTTGGACGGTTGGAACGAACTGCTGCACACGCTCCGCCGTCCGAAAACGGAGGCGACCGTCGCCGTCGTCGCGAAATACGCCGAGTTTAAAGACGCTTATAAATCGATTTACGAAGCGCTCGTTCACGCCGGCGTCGCCAACGACGCGAACGTCCGGATTCTGCGGATTCCGAGCGAAACCGTCGGGCGCGAAGAGACGAAAGCGACGCTCGAAAGCGTCGACGGCATTTTGCTCCCGGGCGGCTCCGGCGAACGCGACTTCGAAGGGAAGATCGAAGCGATTCGCATCGCTCGCGAAAACAACATTCCGTTCTTCGGGATTTGCAACGGAATGCAATGCGCCGTCGTCGAGTACGCCCGCAACGTTCTCGGAATGGAAAACGCCAACTCGACCGAGTTCGATAAAGACGCGGTCGACCCGGTCGTTTGCCTCTTGAGCGACGACGAAAGCGGCGTTCCGGACGTCGAAACCGGCGGGACGATTCGCAAGGGCGCGCACACGACGGCGCTTCTCGCCGGGTCGCGAGCCGCGAGCGCTTATTGCAAACTCGATATTTCCGAGCGCAGCTATCACCGTTACGAGTTCAATTACGCCTACCGCGACCGCTTCATCGACGGCGGTTTGACGATTTCCGGCGCGAGCCCGGACGGCAAACTCGTCGAAATTATCGAAATTGAAGACCACCCGTGGTTCGTCGCGGCGCAATTTTTGCCGCAATACCAATCGAAACCGACGAAAGCGCACCCGCTCTTCAAAGCGTTCGTCGCCGCCGCGGTTCGCCGTCGCAAAGGGCTCGCGGAATAACGGTTCGACGGCGGTAAGTCGTCGAATGGAAAGGTTTGCAAACACTTGAAACTTCGGACGGCGCGCGCTTTTTCGACGACGCGGCGCCGCTTCCTTTTGAATAAACGGACGAAAACGATGGACTTTCTGCAACTTAACGGCAAACGATTTTTGATTTTCGGCGTCGCGAACAAAAAGAGCGTCGCTTACGCGGTCGCGAAGATGCTGACCGACGAGGGCGCGGAGTGCGTTTTCGTCGTGCAAAACGAAACGATTAAGGAACGAGCCGCGAAGCTCTTCCCGGGCGCCGCGTTTTTTACTTGCGACGTCGAGAAAGAGGAGGAAATCGCCGCTCTGCGCGTCGCGGTCGGGGAAAAGTTCGACTCGTTCGACGGTTTGCTTCACTCGATCGCGTTCGCCGACTATTCCGAAGGAATGAAGCCGTTTCACGAGACGCCGAAGCGCGCGTTTTTGCAAGCGCTCGATATTTCTTGCTTTTCGTTGGTCGAGATCGCTCGCGCTTTCGCCGATATTCTGAAGCCGAACGCGTCGGTCGTCGCGATTTCGATTTCGACGACGCGAATGGCGAGCGAAAATTACGGGTACATGGCGCCGATCAAAGCCGCGCTCGACTCGTCGTTGGCGTTCCTGACGAAATCGTTCTCGGCCTTCTCGCAAATCCGTTTCAACGCGGTCGCGCCGTCTCTCCTGAAGACGTCGGCGTCGGCGGGGATACCGGGTTATCTCGACTCGTATCTCTTTGCGGAACAAGCGATTCCGCGCAAGGAAGCGGTGCAAACGGACGAAGCGGCCGCGGCGGCGGTCTTCCTGTTGAGTCCGCGCTCGAGCGGAATCGCGGCGCAAAAGATCGTCGTCGACGCCGGGATGTCGACGAACTATTTCGACAAGGCGATCATCGACAAAGTCGTTCGCGACTAAGCGGGCGAAAACGACAGGCGGCGAGACGTTCGACGAAAGCGGGCGGCTCGCCGTTTTTCTTTTAACGGCAAGTTTTAAGTTTTAAACGGAGCGAACAAAAGCGAAGGCGGAGGAAGGGAAATGACGGCGGAAAGAACGGAAAAAACGGGCGTTTCGGCGGCGCAAACAGAAATTCGGACGTATCGCGGGCGGCGCTTCGACTCGTCGTCGGCGGTCGAGGTTCGCGTTTCGGGCGGAAAAATCGTTTCGGTCGAGACGCTCGACGACGCCGGAACCGCTTGCGGCGCCGGAGTTTGCGGCGCGGACGGTCGCGACGGCTTGCCGATTATCGCGCCGGGGCTTTTCGATATTCAAGTGAACGGCGCGGTCGGCGTCGAGCTTTCGTCGGCGGGTTTGACGGAGGACGGCGTCGTCGCGGTTCTCGAAAAGATGTTGCGCGACGGCGTTTTCCGTTGCTGTCCGACGCTGACGACGAACGCTCCGGAGACGATGATTAGCGCGGCGGCTCGGATCGCGTCGACGTTGGAGAAGCGGCCCAATCTGCGCCCGACCGTTTGGGGGATTCACCTCGAAGGCCCGTTCATCTCGACCGCCGAAGGGGCCGTCGGCGCGCACCCGAAACGCTTTTGCGTCCCGTATTCCCGCGAGCTGTTCGACCGAATTCAAGACGCTTGCGGCGGGCTGGTGAAGTTGGTAACGCTGTCGCCGGAGTACGAGGGCGCCGGGGAGTTCGTCCGCTTTTTGCGCTCCCGGGGCGTCGTCGTCGCGGTCGGACACACGAACGCGACCTGCGCGCAAATCGACGAAGCGGTTTCGGCGGGCGCGACCCTGTCGACGCACTTGAGCAACGCGACGCGCCATTTGCTCCCGAAATGGGAAAACTACTTCTTCGGTCAACTTGCCGACGACCGCTTGACGGCGAGCCTTATCGTCGACGGTTTCCATATTTCGCCGCAACTCGTCCGCGCCATCGTTCGAACGAAGGGGCTCGACCGAATCGTTCTCATCAGCGACCAATCGCCCCTTTCCGGCTTCGCGCCCGGTCGTTACAAGACGGAGCTTTGCGAACTGGAAATCCAGCCGAACGGAAAGGTTACGTTGGCCGGCGACGCGAATTTGCTCGCTTGCGCGTCGTTCCCGGTTTCGCATTGCGTCGCGAACGTCGCGTCGATTGAAGGGTTGACGTTGGCGCAAGTTTACCCGTCGGCGACGACGGTTCCGGCGCGCCTCCTCGGGGCCCCGCTCTTTAGCAACGTCGATTCGACCGCTTGCGACGGCGCGAACGTCGATTGGCTCGAAGTCGGCGCGGACGCGGATTTCTTACTCTTCCGGTTGGTTCCGGCGACGTTCGGCCCGCTCGGCGTCCTCGACGGCGCGTCGTTCCGAACCGGGCGTTTCGACTTCGAGAAAATCGTTTGGCGCGGTCGCGAAATCGTTTGAACGGCGAGTTTTAGAACTTACGCCGCTTTCGAGCCGTCGGGCGCGGCGCGTCGACGGTTCGAAAGCTTGCGTGAAACGGCGCGACAGAAACGTCGGCGAACGTTAGCGAACGACGGCGTTCGAAACTTCGTAAGCGCCGCCCTGCCAACCGTAAAGGCGGAAACGCGGTTCGTCGGCGAGATTCGCCAAAATCTCCGCGTCGGTTATCTCGACCGACAAAACTTCGCGACCGTCGACCGAGCCGACGAAGCGCGCGCCGTTCCGTTCGAGTTTCAAGCGGAGCGAAGAACCCGGCGTCCAACGGAAGTCGGCGTTTTCGGCGAGAATATGTCGCGTCGCGTCGTCTTTATACGCGACGAAAAACGCGCCGTTCGGGTTCAACTCGAAAAAGAGCGTCCGCGCTTCACCGCGAGCGTTCGACGGGCCGAGCGCGATAAACGGATAGGAAAGCGCGCCTTCGCTTCTGAAGTCGCATTCGAACGAACAAACGTCGCCGACGACGCGTTCGACCGTCGGGAACGTTTCGCGGTAATGCGCCGAGCGAACCGCGCCGTATCGGAATGCGCCGTCGGTCGGGAAGAGCGTTTCCGGGTCGAGCGGCGCGCTCCGGGCGACCAAGTAATTCCGGTTTTCCGTCGCGCTGTACTCGCAAGACGTCGCCCAAAGTCGGCCGCCGGCGACCGAAATCGCCCAAGCGTCGGCGGTGCAGCCCCCGTCGCGTCGCGGGTCGGCGCCGTCGTTCGAACCGATCGAACCCGGAACGACGCGCCAACTTTCCGGATTCAGCGGGTCGTTTAAGTCGATCTCGTACAACCGCTGGACGCCGTTCGGGTCGTTCAGCCAAGGAATCTGCCAAGTCGAGTAGTACGCCTTGTCGCCGAACGTGAAACCGCCGCCTCCCTCTTCTTGATTGCGAACGAAAATCGGCGCGTTATCGATTTGTTCTTTCGTTATTTCCGTCTCCAAATTCGGGACGACGAGCGCGCGGACGTCCATATCTTGCGCTCCGTGATTCCAGCAAACCAAGTAATCGCGGGTTTTACGTCGCGGGTAAATCCGGAGACAGTTCGCGCGTCCGCCGGTTTTATTGTCGTCCGGTTCGCGAGGATAGTCGCGCCAAATCGGCGTCGGCGCGCCCCAAGGCCCGGCGAAGGAGTCGGTTTGAGAACGGATAAGGTAGGCGCCGATCAGCTGCCAATCGACGAAGCCGTTCGTTCCGTCGCAGGTCGTGAAGACGAGGCAAGGCGTTCCGTCGAGGTCGCGGAAAACGAACGGGTCGCCGGAGTACGTCGAGTTTTCTAGAAGGTCGACGACGCAGCCGAGCGGTTCCCAAGCGGTTCCGTTCGGGGCCTTTTTATATCCGAAAATTCGCGAAAAGGAGCCGCCGCGCCCGCCGCCGTATTGCTCGTCGACCGAGTAGTAAGCGGTAAATTGGTAAAGGGTTCCGTCCGCGTCGTCGATAATCGACGAGTTGTTTTGCGGCGCGCAAAGCGGGTCGAATTTCTTTTGCGTCCCGACGGCGATAATCTCCGGCTCCGACCAAGGAATCGAGCAAACGGGGCCGTTCGTTCGGCAAGCGCGGAACGGAGCGCGGGCGGTCGCGAGGTCGCAAGGGCCGTCGAACTGAAGCCCGGCGACGACGCCGCTTCGGAGCGATTCGGTCGAGACGATTTCCAATCGAACGCGCTTCCCCGGCGGCAAAACGACCGGCGTTTCAAGACGTTTGCGGAACTCGCGCCCGACGTCGAGCGGCGCCGCGTCCGACGCCGAATGCGTGTAAGGCCGAGTCGACTCGACGAGCGGTCGCGCGAAGGTTGGAATCTCGACGCGAACCGGCAAAAGTTCGCCGTCGACGCGCAACCCGACGACGACCGGCTCCGACGCGGGGGGAACGCAGTTCGCCAAGCGGACGTAAATCCCGGTAATCGTTCGCGTTTCGTTGAAGGTTTGGTCGAGAACGACGGCGCCCGGGCGAACGTCGGCGGCGGCTAAGCGCGCTTCGTCGTCGGAACAACCGGCGGTCGCGGTCGGCGACTCCGCGGCGGAGAGGTCGAACGTCGGCGAAAAAAACGCGAGCGCGGCGAAGAGGAAAAGAAAACGGCGCGGCGACATAAAGAAGCTCCTTAAACGGGGGAAGACGGAAGGAATAAAGAGGTTGCGTCGACGGCGAAACGAGCGCCGTCGACCCGGAGAGAGGAAACGCAAAACGCGTTATTTTTTCGGAACTTCCGTTCCTAAGTTGCCGTCGATTCGGACGTTGGCGCAGTCGCTCTCGACGCGGACGGCGCCTTCGACGAAGTTGTCCGTAACGATGGCGCGCTTGGCGGAAGCCGAAATCTTCATTTGCGGTTTGTCCGTTTGGAAGTTGCAGCCGCGCACCATTACCGAGCCGCCGTCGACTTGCAGCGCCGGTTTGTTTTGGTTCGCGCGGTCCCATTGGCAGAACTCGCAGTCGCTAAAACCGATCATACCGCGACCGTCGATTCGCGCGATCTGTTCGCAAGGGCCCCAAAACGCGCAGTTCGAGAAACGAACCGAGCCGAAATTCGTCTTGTCGACGACGACCATCGTCGGATTCTCGCCGTTCATCGCGACAAACTCGCCGTTCGTAATCAGGACGCCGAAAACCGCGCTTTGCTCGACGAGCACCGACGTGTGGCAGGCGTCCGCGCCGATTCCTAAAAAGTTGCCGTTGCAAAGGCCCGCGTCGCTCCCGCCGAACTTGTACCCGACCGAATAGCCGAAGCAGAACGTGTTCAAAACGTAGTGCCAGTCGGTGCGGTTGAAAATGAACGCTTCGCCGTGTTGCTTTTGCCAGTCGAAAAGTTTCGGCTTCATGCTCCACCAAGGATTGAAGTGGACGTTCTCAATCCGCCCAATGTCGTAGATTTTGTCGACGAAAATCCCGCGGCGCAACGGTTGCCCGTGAACGTTACGGATAAGAGCGCGTTCGTTCCGCGACGCGTCGATTCCGTTGTAAGGGTTCAAAAGTTCGACGTCGACGACCGCCGGGTTCTTGCCGCGCATCTCGATCGCCCAAGGATAAGCGACCGGAACGTCGTCCTCTTTTTGGTCGGGCCAATAGAGAACGACGCCTTGTAAAACGCTGTTGGTGTTGAGTTTAATGAACGCCGGAGCGTCTTCTTTGCCCGCGTTGCCGACGACTTGGAACGTCGCGCCGTCGTCGGTCGGACGGGGAAGACCGCGGTCGCGGCAGCCGTTGTGCGCGGTAACGGAGTTCCAAGGGCCGCGGAGCGTCGCGCTTTGCGGGATTTCGAGCGAACCTTCGAAACGGTATTGGCCCGGCGGAACGACGACCGTCCCGCCGTTTTGCCCGAGCGAGTCGAGCGCCGCTTGGAACGCTTTAGTTTCGTCCGTTTTGCCGTCGCCGACCGCGCCGAACGCCTTCACGTTGACGACGAACTCGGAACCGGGCGCCGGAACCGAAATCGACGCGGTCTTGGCGTCGTCGAGCGTTTTCGACGGTTGCGCGAACGCGGCGCCGACGCCGGTTAAAGCGAGAAGAGCGGGAAGAGCGAGAACCGTCGCGGCGGTTCGGAAACGGAAACGTTGCGATTTCATCGGTTGAGCGATTCTTTCTAACGCGGCGAACCGCGTCGCGGAGGGTGAAGTCGCGCCGAGTATTAGACGAACTTATAATAAGCGTCGCTAATTTTGGCTCGGCGCCGAATAAGGAGGCGGAATCATAAGAAACGCTAATAACGGGCGCGTTTCGGCGTTTTCCGACGTCGCCGTCATTATACCCGAAACGCGCCGCGATTGCAAACGGTCGACGGGAAAAAGGAGTTGAAAAGCGGGAAAACGGAGAAGAAAAAAAGCGGGAAAGCTCAAACGCGGCGAAAAAAAAGCCGACGAACGCGGAAACGTCGTCGGCTCGAATCGAGGAAAAGGCGGTCTTTAAAACGCTTAACTTTTGCGGCGCGGGCGGTTGCGCTCGTACATCGTCTTGATGCGTTCGAGAACGAGCGCGTTGATTTCGTCGGCGGAGAGACCGGCGTATTCCTCCGGCGGAATCGGCGCGCCGTACTCGACGACGATGCGCGGGCCGAAAAGCGTCGGGTATTTTTTCGTGCGCGGGAAAACTTCGAACGCGCCGGAAATCGCGATCGGAACGAGCGTCGCCTTGG
Source organism: Thermoguttaceae bacterium (assembly GCA_017435375.1). GTDB lineage: Bacteria > Planctomycetota > Planctomycetia > Pirellulales > Thermoguttaceae > RUG369. The sequence goes on along the minus strand of JAFSFF010000415.1, from coordinate 1,444 downwards.
CCTTGCTCGCGATGTTCGCGTAACCGGTCGTGAACTCGCAAAGCTCGCCGTCGAAACTGCGCTGACCCTCCGGGAAAATGAGGATCGCCTCGCCGTTTTTGAGGCGGCGCATCGTCTCCTTAATTCCTTGGTAACCGAGACCTTCCGTTTCAAGCGGAATCGTGTCGATCGACGAAATCAGCGCCGCGAACAACTTCGACTTGAAAAGCGATTTGCGCGCCAAGCAGCTTGTAACGCCGTAATAACCGCAGCCGATGGCGGGCGGGTCGAAGAAACTTTGGTGGTTCGCGACCATCATCGTCGGGCCGGAGCGCGGTATGTTGCGAGCGCCGATATGTTTGATGCGGAAAAACGTCTTGAAAAAGACGTAAACCGAGAACTGACAAAGGTAAACCCAAGCGACGTGCCGCAACGAACGGCGGTCTTTCGATTTGGAACGCGGCGACGGAGCGGGAGAAACGGGCTTTTCGGACATAGGAACGGAAACGGACGGCGGGGCGAAAAACGGAAACGCTCGCCCCGTCGGCGTCGACGTCGGCGGAGCGGAGGACAAAACGGGGAAACGCGTTTACTTTTTCGGACGGCGAATCCGTTCGAAGATTTCCGTAACGCGCTTAACGACGAGGTCGTTGATTTCGTCGGCGGAAAGACCGGCGTAGTCGGCGGGCGTCAGCGGCGCGCCGTATTCGACCCGAACGCGCGGCTTGAAGAACGACGGGAACTTTTGCGTTCGCGGGAACGCTTCGAATGCTCCGGCGATCGCGACCGGAACGAGCGTCGCGTTCGCTTTGACCGCGAGGCTCGCGTAACCGGACGTGAACGGCGCGATTTCGCCGTCGTAACAACGTTGCCCCTCCGGGAAGATGAGGACGGCTTCGTCGTTTTTAAGGCGGCGAATCGTTTCCTTAATTCCTTGGTAACCAAGACCTTGCGTTTCGAGCGGAATCGCGTCGACCGAGTCGATCAGCCAACCGAACGGCTTGAACTTGAAGAGCGTTTTGCGCGCCAAATAGTTCGTCATTCGGAAATAACCGCAACCGACCGCCGGGGGGTCGAGGAAACTTTGATGGTTCGCGACCAACAGCGTCGGGCCGGAGCGCGGAACGTGTTTCGCGTTCGTGTATTTGATTCGGAAGAAAAGTTTCAAACCGACGTAAAGACAGCCTTGGCAAAAGTGGTACCAACAGGCGTGTTTTTTCGAAACGACGCGCTTTTTCGACGAACGTTGCGCGGCGGATTTTTTCGGTTCGGACGGAGCGGGCGAGGGCGCTTCGGACATGGGCGGGCGACTTCTTTGATTTTAAGTTAATTGAAACGGAAACGCGGCGAACGGCGGCGAACCGTCGCGCAAGAAATAGCCGAAAACGCCGCGTCGACGGGGAAACGTCGGCGGCGTTTTCGACGGATTCAACGGAAAAGGACGGCGAAGCGTCGGCGGAATCGG
>JAFSFF010000414.1 GCA_017435375.1 Thermoguttaceae bacterium | reverse complement strand
GGCGCTTTGTCCCGGTTTCAGTCGCACCGGCTTTCACGACGCGGAGACGATGCGCTTTTCGACGATCAAAGAAACCGTCCCGAATTTCCTTTGGCTCGACGCGGAACGGGTCGTCGACGCGTCCCTTAAAGCGTTGCGCCGACGACTTTTACCGCGCGTCGTTTGCATTCCGAGCTTGAAATACAAAATCGCCGTCTTTTTCGGCTCGGCGCGAGCGTTCGCTCCGTTGCGCGTCCTCTTTTCCCGGGGTCGCATCCGTTAAAAGAGAAACGCAAAGTCGAGCGTTCGCCCCGTCGCGCGTCCTCTTTTCCCGGGGGCGCGTCCGCCGACGTTCCAACGCGAACGCCGAACGCTTCTCTTCCGCCTTCCAACGCGACGCGGCGCGACGGCGCGTTTAACGTCTTGCGCCGTCGTCGGTTGGAGCGTCGTTAACGAAACGGTCGCGGTTCGCCGCAATAAGCGCAAGGTTCGGCGGAGCCAAAATCTCTACCGACGCCGTTAAGAAACATTTAAGCGGTCAACGTTAATACTCGTAAACCCGCGTTATTTGGGCGTTTCCGACGTCGTAAGCGACCGCGAGCGCCGAAGCGGTCGGCGAAAACGCCAACCTTTGGACATACGAGTTTTTACCGACGCTTGGAATTCGCCCGTAAATTTCGCGCGTTCGGACGTCCCAAATAAAAACGGCGCCGCTATTTCCCGTCGCGACCGCGACCAAATTGTCGCGTTCCGAATACGCCAATTCGGGCGCGTTCATTTTGCCGGGAATTTTCACCTCGTATTCTTCAAGCGTTTCGAGCGCGGTCGGGTCGCGAAGAACGATCTTTTTAGACGCTTTTTTCGTCGCGTCGTTTTCGGCAAGGGTAAAAATTTTCTCTTCGTTCTTTAAGTAAAGGCAATGGATCGGCGAACTTTCGTCGCCTCGCTCCCAAACCGTTGTTTTGCCGGTTGTTAAGTCGCGCGATTCCAAACGGCTGCAGCCTCCGAGAAGCCAACGTTTTCCCGAATTTTGCGAACTAAACGCCGCGAAACAGATCGTTTTCGCGTTCGGAAAACCGGAATATTCTTCGACGTTCAGCGTATCGACGTCGCCAAGATATAATTTTCCGTTCCAAGCGGGAACAAGGAGTTTCGTTTCTTCGCCCTCCAAGGTCGAAAAAGCGGGAGCGTCGACGTAAGTTTCTTGACGGCAAATAGGAAATTCGCGCAAAAAGCGGTAATCGTCGGCGCTGAAGACCGCGCATAACGTCGAGGAACAAGCGACGGCGACGAGCCGGCTTCCGTTTTTAGAAAAGAGAAGTTCGCTCCAATTCCTGCGATGATCGCTCGATAATTCCGGGTCTTCCCAATAATGAATTTGGCGATAAGTTCCGGCTTCCCAAGCGATTAGCCCGCGACGGAACCGCTTGGCTTCGTCGTAAGAAACGCGAACCGCGACAAGCGCGCCGGTTTTGGGATCGAACGCCAAATCGGAAAGGCCGAATCCCGACGCTTTATTATTGATTTCAACGACGGCGCGAATAGTCTTAGCGTTCGATTTTCTCCTTTTATTTTTCGTAACGTTAATCGCGACGCCGAGCCGCGGACGCTTTGGACGCCGCGTTTGCTTTCGCCGACGCGGAACCGGACGCGTTCGCCGTCGAGCCGTTCGACGACGCGACGGCGACGGTTAAGCGTTCGGCGTTTCGGGGTTCGCGTCCTCAACTTGGCCGGTTTCCAGGTCGAAGATTTTTTTCTTCCCGTTAAGGTCGTTCATTCGCAACAGAAAGCGACGCGGCGTCAACCATTGAATCGAGCGGAAATAGTTCCCAATCGCATCGTAATCGCAACGTATCGACGAGATAAAAACGCGCTGCAAAACCTTCTTCGAACGGTATTTGCCGACGAGAACGTAAATATCGATACGGCTAACGCTCCACTCGAAATAAAAGCCGATTTTGAACGCCTTGTCGGGCGTGTAAGTCGCCTTGGGATAAATCGACTTCGGAACGTAATCGACGTCCCTAAACGCTTTAAACGCTCGCCGTATCGGCTCCGCGTCCCAAGCGTAGAGCGCGCAGAGGTCGACGAGTTCGCGTTCGCACGTTTCGGCCAACATTCGGCTCTTTTCGCGATCGTCCGCCTCCAAGACGTAACGCCGAAAATCGAAGTAAGTATTGACGATAATAGCGTTTAAAAATCCTTTATATTTGTCCGCGCGATACTCGAAGTAAGGCTCTTCGCGGGTTGCGACCGCGTACTTCCCGTCGACCGGCTCGTGCGGAATCAAATTGACGATAGCGGTTCCAAAACTGTTCGTCAACACTTGACGACGCAGCGCGAATTGCAAAAAACACGTCAAATGCGTCGTTTGCCAGTCAAACTTTTGACAAAATTGACGCGGATAATAGTCGACGTCGGCGATCGTATCGTCGACGTAAACGCGAATATCGCTCAACCACTTGCGCTTTTCCCAAGGCGTAGGGAGTTCTTGCATTTTAGGCGTCCTTTCTTAAGGAGGAAAATCTCGCGTCTTGGGCTCGACTATTTGCTCGGGCCAAAAGGATTTGTTCCTTTCGACGATTTATCGCCGAGCGCGCGTCCGTCCGATTTTCATTCGTCGTCTTCTTCCTCGTCGTCCTCCTCTTCTTCCTCGTCGCATTCGTAAAGACCGTCGAGGAATTCTTGAAGGCTGTCGGCGCATTTGTAACAATTCGAACGGTCGGCGTAAGTTTCGGGCGATTCCGTTTCGTGATTCCAATACCAAACGCTTCCGGCTTCGTCGCCCGTCAGAAGATAACAAATCGAGTCTCCGAACGAACCGTATCCGATCGGGAGCAAATCGTCCGGAATACGTCCGCGGTAACATTTTAAGGTTTCAAGATAACCGTCGCCGCGTCCGCCGAAAAATCCGAAACATTCGTCGTTTTCGGCGTCGGGGCAATCGAGAATATCAAAACCGCCGGGCTCGGGATAAGTCGCCGCGGCTTCGATAAGGAAGTTTTTCAGTTCGGCGGGAAGTTCCGTCGCCAATTCTTTTTCGAGCGCCGCGACGTCCGCGAGAATTTCGTCGCGCGACGGGCGGAAATTTTCTTTGACGATGAGTTCCATTTTGAAGACCTTTCGTTACGTCGATAAGTTAACGTTTCGATTACGACGCGTCGTTTCCCGTCTCGCGCCGCCTCGACGTTTTCGACGACGCCGGTTAGCGTCGCCCGAGCTAACGCGCTCGTTTTCGGGAGTTCCAGTCAAATTTCGACGTTCGACGGCGCTTCCGGCGAAAGCGGTCTCGACGAACCTCGGCGCTATTCAGTATAGCGCTTTCGACGTCGACGTTCAAGCAAAAAGAAAAAAAAGCGAAAAAACTTTTTCGTCCGTCAAACCGCCGTCGGCAACGCGTCGACTCGGCGCCGATTTCGACGGAAGCGCTTGCGTCGACGAGCGGAAAGGTCGCGTCGGGAACCAAGAAGAAATCGAAAAAACGCGCCCGCGGAACGTCGGTTCGGACGCTTTAACCGGAACGGCCCCGCTCGCCGACGCGCCCCCCAAGGAATAACGCCGTCCCGATTAACGGGAGTCGCCGCCGTTCGCTCCCCAACCGCGCCCCGTCGACGCAAAAAAAGGACGCGTCCGACTCGACGCGCCCTCCCAAGCAAAAACAACGCAATTCCCTATTTAACGGGAGTTAACGTCGCTCGATCAAAACCCGCGAGCGGCGCGAACGTCGTCGAAATCGCGGAGGTGATAGTCGATTCCGACGTAATCGAGCGTTCGGCAAAGCGCCCGCAACGCGACGCCGAGACCGTCGCAACCGCTGAAACCGCCGAACTGACCGCCGCCTTTGACGTGCGGTTCGAGGTCGACGAAGACGCCCGGAACGCCGCGCGTTTTCAGGTTTTCCGTCAGCGACGGCGCGATCTTGGCGAAGTCGCGCAAAATCGCCTCGTGTCCGGAGTAACCGCGGTCGCAGGGGACGAACCCCTTCATTTTCTCTTCGTCTTGGCGGCCGCCCTTATCTTCGACGACGGTCTTGACGTAATCCTTGATATGCAGCCAACCGAGCCCCGGCTTCATCGCTTCGTATTGCTCGTAAATTTCGGCGGTCGTATACCCTTGAACGACGAGGTTCGCCGCGTCGAAGATCAGCTTCATCGCCGGATGGTTGACTTGACGGTAAATTTCCGCCAAAATCCAGCCGTTGCAACCGATAAGGTTCGCCTCGACTTCCAGCCCGAACGTCAAGTCGGAGCGATGGCACGTCTCGGCGATTTTCCCCAAACGGTCGACCGCTTGCGAAATATACTTTTTCGGGTCGTCCCCCTTTGGTTGGTAGAACGAGAACCCGCGAATCAGCTTCGTTTCGAAGAGGTGCGCGACGTCGCAAACGCGCTTGACGTCCTTTTCGAGGTATTCGTCGAACGGAACGTAACGGTCGTTCGAGCCGTCCTCCACGTCGAGCAATTTCACCTTTCCGATCGGCGACCCGATCGACGAAACGTTAAGTCCGTAATCGTTTTGCACTTCGATCACGCGGCGAATTTCGTCGGTCGTCAGCGCCATCACGTTCTTCACGCCGTCGCCGAGATTCACAAAACGGACGCTATAATATTGCAAACCGAGCGCGGCGAAGGTCGCGAATTGCTCGACGAGCGTCTTTTCGTTGGAGCATTCGTCGGCGAACCCGGTCAAAATCACTTGCGGTTTCAGCGTTTTTTTAATCGTCATCGCGTTCGTCTCCCCTTTGCGGTTAGTTTTCGGTTTCTTAATTCATTCAAACGTCGCGACGTCCTCGACGCTAAATAAGCGCCGTCCGTCGCGTTCTTCGCTAAATCAACGTCGTTCCCTTAAAACAACCGCCAATTTAACAACCGACGTTCAACTTTTGACGCGCCAACAGGAGCGCGACGAGCGTTTTCGCGTCGACGATTTCCTCGGCGGCGATCATCGCGTCGATTTCGTCCCAAGTTTTCGGGCTCGGCTCGATTTTTTCGCCGTCTTCGAGCGCGGTTTCGCCGGGCGTCAAGTCGGTCGCCAAGTAAAGAATCAGCTCTTCCTGCAGAATCCCCGGCGACGAGTAAATCGCGGTCAAACGCTCGATTTTTCCGGCGGAATACCCGGTTTCTTCGATCAGCTCCCGAGTCGCCGTCAAGAGCGGTTCTTCGCCGACTTCGCGCGTTCCGGCGGGAATCTCGAAAATCGTTTTTTGCAACGCGACGCGGTATTGTTCGATCAACAAAACCCGCCCGTCCGGCAAAATCGGCACAATCCCCACCGCGCCGGGGTGTTTCACCACTTGACGCTTCAAAATTTTGCCGCTTCGACCGACTTGCGTCCGCTCGACGACCTTAAAAATTCGCCCTTGAAACAAAACGGGTTCGTCGTTCGCCGCGCTCATCGATTCGCTCCTCGTCGCTTGTTAAACGCCGCGAAACGAACGCAACGGCGCGCTCGTTCCGCCTTTAAACGCCCAGTATACCCGGTCGAACGCCGAAAGTCAACGACTCGCCGCGATTCTTCGAAGAAAAGACGGCGTTTCGTCGCTCGCTCGCCCGATTTTAACAGTTAAAGAAAACGCGCGATTTCCGCAAAAATTAACGGCGAAACGCTTTCGACGAACCTTAACTTTGCGCCGGCGCCTCGCCTCGACGTTCGGCGCGAGCGTCCCAGCGCTTGATTTCGCCAAAATCGTTCGCGAAAAAGATCGAGCCGCCGTCGGGCGAAAAAGCGACCGCGTCGAGCGACGAGACGTCCGACGCCGTTTCTAGAAGCGTCCGATGCGCCGCGCCCTTGCGAATATTCCAAAGAAGAACACGCTTGCCGGTTCCGGTCGTCGCCGCCGCTTTCATTCCGTTCGGAGAAAACGCGAAGTCGGTAACGTCGCTCTCGTGTTCCCCCAATTCGACGAGCAAGCGTCCGTTGGCCGACTGCCAAAGAGTAACGTAACGCGGATCGATTCTCGCGGCAAAAATCTGACCGTTCGGCGAAAACCGGCAAAAACGTCGCGAAACCGGCCCCGCGACGGCAATCTGCGCGACTTCCAACGCTTGCAACGGTTTTTTCGCCTTTTCCCAATCGACCGTTTCGGGAACGCTTAAATCCCAAATAACGATTTTGAATCGCGGAACGAAGGCGGAACGTTCGCCCCATTCGCCGCCCTCGCTATTTTCGCCATTTTTGTCATTTTCGCCAACTTTCGTTTCCGCGCCGCTTTTCGACGGCGTTTCCTCGATCAGCGTCGCGACCAAATCGCCGGCGGGCGAAACGGCCAACACGTCGACGACGCGCCCTTCGATCGTCTCGTCGGACGTCGATTCCGCAAAAGTCATCTTCACCGCCTTCGGAAAACGAACGACGCGTCGTCGGTCTCGCCGCAAAGTCAACGTCCATTCGCCGATCGCCGTCCCTTCGCCGTTTTGCGCCGCCGAACCATTTTCCCCGATCGCGCTCGTCTCTTCGTCGCGTCCGACGCGCCCGACGATCCAACGAGCGTTCGGCGAAAGCCAAACCGATTCGGCGCGCTTCGCCGCTTCCGAGATTTTCAACCGCGTCCCGCGTTCCTCTCGCGCCTCGAACGCCTCCGTCCCGTTCGCGCCCTCGAAAGCGCGCGTCGCCAAAACGGTTCGCGTCGCCGGTTGAAAAATATTCGGCTCTCGATACGTCGCGTTTCGAACGCCGTCGATCGCGCTTTCCGCCGAAATCGTCGCGCTCGCCGACGCGATTCCCGCGCTTCCTCCGCCGTCCGTCGTCGCGAACCCTTGAAATCCCGCCGACGTCGCGTTTTGCCCGTTGTTCCTCGCCTCCGTTTCCGAGACCGCCGCGAAGACGCCGTTTCGCTCGGTTTCGCGAATCGTCCAAAAGACGCGCGTTCCGGCGGCGTCGAAAGTCGCCGATTCGACGTCGATCGGGTCGGTCGCGTCAAACGCTTCTCGACGCGCCTCCCAAAATTCGACGTTCCAAAGTTCGAGAACGCTTCCGTTCCCCTCCGTTTCCGTTCGAACGCCGCCGGAAGCGAAAAAGTCGAGATAAGCGTCTTCCGCGGAAACGTCAAAATCGCGCGACTCGACAAGAATCCGCTTCGAATTTTTCGCGATTTCCATCCGCTCGACGCGTCCGTCGACCTGCAGAATCGTTTCCGTTTGCGTTAAAGGATTAATCGTTTCGCCTTCCTTTTTTCGCCGCCAAAAGCGTTTGTTTCCGCGAACGCACCCGACTTCGCTTCCCAACAACGCCGTTCCGAGGCCCGACAACGCCCAAGCGATAAAGGCTCTCCGCGTCCGCGCCGTCGGCGCGTTCGTCGGCGACGTTTCCTTTTTTCCTTCGTTCGCCGTCGTTTTTACGTTGGCAAGCGCGTCGTTTTTTTCGCGATTTGTCATTATTAATTAATAACGCTAGTAACGCTTTCTAAAGATTCCGTCCGGTCGTCGCGTCGAACGCGATCGTTTTCCGCGCCTTGCGGAAAAACGCCTCCGCCCCAAAGATACTAAAACGCGCCTCTCCCGTCAAGAGAAATTTTAACGGTCGTCCGCGTTGATTTTCGTTCTTTATTCGCGCTTTTAAGAAAAAAAGGAAGAGCCGTCGACGCGTCCGCTTGCGAAAAAAAAAGAAGAGGTTATAATGAACTTGCGCCGGAACGAAGACGTTTCCGACGCGTCGCGTTCGCCTTGCGACTAACGGCGAACGCCGTTCGAGTCTTCAACGCGATTTTCAACCGACGCGCCGCTTCCCTTTTTTTGCGTCGCGCCAAGTTTATCGCTTCAAAATCGCTTTTTCGTTTGATTTTATCGGAGAGATTTATGTCCGTCGTTAGAACGCGTTTCGCGCCGAGTCCGACCGGTTACCTTCACATCGGCGGCGTCCGCACCGCTCTTTTTTGCTACCTGTTCGCGAAAAAACACGCCGAAGGCCGCTTCGTCCTCCGCATCGACGACACCGACCAACAGCGGAACGTCCAAGAGGCGTTGGCGCCGATTCTCTCCGGCTTGAAATGGCTCGGCATTAATTGGGACGAAGGCCCGGAAGTGAACGGCCCGTTCGCGCCCTATTACCAATCGCAACGCGCCGACAAGTACCAAGCGGCGGTCGACAAACTCCTCGCCGGCGGTTTCGCTTATCGCGACTACTCCCGTCCGGAAGAACTCCAAGCGGAGCGCGAAGAAGCGCAAGCCGCGAAGCGCACGTTCGTCTACAGCCGTCGCTTTATGGCGGAGACGGAAGAAGACTGCCGCCGTTTCGAAGCGGAAGGCCGTCAAGGCGTCGTCCGTTTGAAGATTCCGCGCGAAGGCTCGGTCGTCGTTCGCGACCTGATTCGCGGCGACGTCGAGTTCGATTGGGCGCAAGAGCAAGACCACGTTATCCAACGCGCCGACGGTTCCTGCCTCTACCACTTGGCGAACGTCGTCGACGACTACGACCTCCAAATTACGCACGTTATTCGAGCTGAAGAACACCTTTCGAACACGCCGCGTCAAATCTTCATCGCGCAATCGCTCGGCTATCCGCTCCCGCAATACGCGCACCTTCCGTTCGTCGCGGAGCCGGGAAGCAAAACGAAACTGAGCAAGCGCAAGCTCGACAAATACCTCAAAAACCGCGACTTCGCCAAGCTCGTCGAGCAAGGCAAAAAGATCGCCGACCGCGTCGGGTTGGCGACGACCGCCGACGGTTTCAACCCGGTCATCGTCGACTTTTACCGTCAAGTCGGTTATTTGCCCGAGGCGATCGACAACTACATCGCGCTTCTCGGCTGGGCGCTCGACGACAAGTCGGAATACTTCTCGTTGAAGGAGTTGCTCGACCTCTTCACGTTGGAAGGCGTTACTAAAGCGTCGGCGTCGTTCGACCCGGCGAAGCTCTTCGCGTTCCAAGAAAAGCATATGGCCGAACTCCCGGCGGCGGAAAAATACGCTCGCGTCTTGCGTTACCTGATCGCCGCGAAGTACGTCGAAGCGCCGGAATACGCCGACGCGACCTTCGAAGCGCTCCCGGAACTCGCTCCGGCGGAAACGGTCGTTCGCCTTCCTTGGACGGACGCCCTCTCTCCGGAAGCGGTTAAGGCGACGATCGAAAAGACCGTCGCGGCGGCGGGCGACCGAATCAAAGTCTCCGGCGACGTTCTCGATTTCGACGAATTTTTCACCGACGACGCCGCCTTCCCGATCGACGAAAAGGCTTGGAAGAAGCGAATCGTCGACGACCCGGACGCGGTCGGGCGCCTCGCCGACTTCCTCGCCGAGTTGGAAGCGATTCCGGAAGCGGAGTTCGTCGCGGAAACGCTCGACGCCGCGCTGCACGCCTTCCTTGAAAAGCGCGAACTGAAACCGGCGCAACTGATTCACGCGCTCCGCGTCGCCTCGACCGGCAAGGGCGTCGGCGTCGGGATGTTCGACGCGCTCGCGATCTTGGGCAAAGACCGCGCGACGAAGCGAATTCGCCGTTCGCTCGAACTCGCTCGCCAATAAGACGCGGCGACGTTAACGCCGTCGACTTAACGTTTTTAACGGTCGCGTCGACTTAACCGCTTTACCGGCGGACGAGTCGGCGTTTTGAAAGCGCGTCGGGCGACTTTTCTTCCGACGCGTCTTTCGCCGTTCCTCGCTCTTGCGCGACGTCGCTTTTTTTCGCCGCGTCGCGTTTCGTTCTTTTCTTGCGCCGACGGAAACCGCCGCCGGGAGCCGTCGCGTTCGCACGTCCTTTTTTCCGGAAAGGGCCGCCGATGTTCGCCGCGTTTCCCCGATTTGCCGTCTTTCGCCGTCTTACCCAAACCGCCGCGTTTATCGTTTTAACGTTCGGCGCCGCCGTTTGCTCTCTTCCGTTTTCCGCGCAAGCCGCCGATCAAACGCCTTCGTCGTCCCAAGCGAAAAAAAACGACGCCGACGAACCGACGTCGACGGAAAAAGCGCCGCCGCGCCGCCGCGTCGTTTTGAAAGCGCCCCTCGCGACGCTCCGCAAGCCCGCCGACGCGTCGCCGACGCCGAACGCCGCCCCCTTCTCCGCGCCGGAGTTGAACGCGACCGCCGCGCCGCTCGACGACGCCCGTTCCGACGCTACCGACGTCGTTCCAACGCCTCCCGACGCTATCGACGCCGCGTCTCGAACGTTATTCGGTCGCGAAATCGCCGACTACCGCCTCCAAAACGGCTCCGGACGCTACGTCTTCGAAGAGGAACTCGGCGAACTCCTTATTCTCGAAAGCGCTTGGCTTGAAACGGTCGAAGACGCGCCGGAACCGGAACTCGACGCGCTCCGTTCCGACTTAGCCGAACGCCTCCGCGCCGAGTTCGGGCCCGGTTTCGAAACGCTCTCGACGGAGCGTTACCTCTTCGTTCACAACGTTTCGGACGCTTACGTCGATTGGTGCGCGCGCCTTTTCGAAAAGGTCGCCGACGCGTTCGAGAAGTACGCCGTCAAGTCCAAACTCCCGACGACGGAGCGCGTCGAGCCGATGGTCGTCGTTATCTTCGCGACCCAACGCCAATTCTTCGAATACGCCGCTCGCGAAACGCCGTCGCCGGACAAACTCGCCGCTTATTACAATATGCGAACGAACCGCGTCGCGCTTTACGACCTTTCCGGCGCCGAGTCGAGCCGCGCCGTCGTCGCCGACGAAGACGCCGAGCCGGAGCGCCGCCGTCGAGCGTTCCAAGAAACGAAGGAGTTCCTCTCGCGTCCGAACGCCGCCTTCAACGTCGCGACGATCGTTCACGAAGCGTCGCACCAAGTCGCGTTCAACCGCGGGCTCTTTTTACGCTCCGGCCCCCTTCCGTTTTGGGCGGTCGAAGGTCTCGCGCTGACCTTTGAAACGCCGAACGGGCGCGCGTCGCAGGGCGGTTGGAACTTTACCGGCTCTTTCCCGAAAAACGAGCGTCAGCTCGTCGCCTTTCGTCGATACGCCTCGACGACTCGCCAACGCGACCCGCTCCGTTCGCTCGTCGCCGCGCAAAATATCGGCGACGCTCGCGACGACGTCGAAGGTTTTTACGCCGCGTCTTGGGCGCTTTTCTATTATCTTTACAAGCGGCGTCCGAACGAGTTGGCCGCTTACCTCCGCGAGACGGCGGCGAAACCGGCGTTCGTCGCTTACCCGGCGGCCGACCGAATCGCCGATTTCGAAAAGCATTTCGGCGACGATTGGGAAAAGTTGACCGAAAACCTTTTACGTTTCGTTCGTCGGCTTTGAAACGCTCCGTCAAAACCGGCGCGACCGTCCCATTTTAACGCCGCAATCTCAACCCAAACCTTCTAACTTCGCCGCTTTAACGTTTATTTTAGAGCGGCGAATTCTTTTTTAAAAAAAGCGGGAAAATCCTTGACTTTCGACGTCGCGGCGGTTATAATCGCCACAGTTAAAGACGACGGGCGATTATTGTTCGCTCGACGTTTGTTTTTTCGCGACGCTTCCGCTCGTTCGCCCTTTTTCGACGGCGAACGCGGCCAACTTTTGAGGAGATTCTTATGCAAGGCGAATTCCGTTTCTCGTTCGGCCCTTGGAACATTCACGAGGGCGCCGACCCGTTCGGCCCGGAAGTCCGCAAGTCGATTCCGTTCAACAAAAAACTGGAAACGTACAAAAAGATGGGATTCGACGGCGTCCAATTCCACGACGACGACGCCGTTCCGAATATGAACGAAATGTCGCCGGACGCGATTATTAAGGAAGCGTCGGAACTGAAAAAGACGCTCGACGATCACGGGCTCGTCGCCGAGTTCGTCGCGCCGCGCCTTTGGTTCGACCCGCGCACTATCGACGGCGGTTTCACCTCGAACTGCGCCGAATGTCGCAAATACGCGATCGAGCGCGCCAAACGCACCGCCGACATTGCGACGGCGCTCGGCACGAAGAACGTCGTTTTTTGGCTCGCCCGCGAAGGCACCTATATTCGCGAAGCGAAAGACCCGGTCGTCGCGACCGAACGAATCGCCGAAGCGCTCCAAATCCTCCTCGATTACAACAAAGATATTCGCGTTATGATCGAGTCGAAGCCGAACGAACCGGTCGACCACGCTTACATTCCGACGATCGGACACGCCATCGCGCTCGGTTTGATGACGAACGCCCCGGAACGCGTCGGTTGCCTTATTGAATCCGCGCACTCGATTCTCGCCAACCTTTCGCCGTCCGACGAAATGGGTTTCGCGCTCGCGCACAAGAAGCTTTGGAGCGTTCACCTCAACGACCAAAACGGTCTTAAATTCGACCAAGACTTGACTTTCGGCGCCGTCGACCCGCGTCGCGCGCTGAACCAAGTTCGCGTTTTGGACCGACACGGCTTCGGCCTCAACGGCGAATGGGTCGGCCTCGACGTCAAGGTGATGCGCACCCAAAAAGACGACGTCGCGCTCAAGCACCTCGATTACAGCCGCAAAATTTTCCTCCGTTTGCTCGAAATCAGCCGTTCGCTCGACGACGCGAAGATCGCCGAACTCCAAGCGGAACGCGACTACGAGGAACTCAACTGGTACATTCTCGACGCGATGCTGAAATAAGCCGCGTTCGCAACCTTAGCGTTCCGGCGACTTGCGGCGTTTAACGACGTTCGCGAGCCGCCGGTTTCCCGGTTCCGTTCCGATTCCCCGCTCCCGTCGACGCGTTCTCGTTCGAGCCGACGCGCCGACGTCGGGGGGTTTTGCGCCCCGATTTGGCCGAGCGTTTCGTTGAAAAGCGGTCGTTCGTTCGCCTTCAAGCCGTTCGAGCGTTTCCGTTTGTTTCCCGCCGACGCGCCGCCGTTTTGTTTTTCTTGTTGTTAACGACTTTAACGGCGTTTTAGTCGTTATTTCTTGCGTTCGTTCCGACGCCCGAGTTCGCCGCGCCTTGCTCGACGCAACCGGGCCGCCGCCGAACGCGTTCCCGCCAACCTCTATTTAGCGTTCCCCTAAACACTCGACGCTAAAAGAGCCGCGTTCCTTTCCTTCGGAGTCCCTTCGATGCGCCGTTCCTCTCGCCGTCCTTTCTCGTCGTCGCGTCGACTTGCGACGCTCGCCCTTTTGCTCGCGCCCGGTTTTGTCGCCGCGCCGACCGCCTTCGAGCTTCCCGCCTTCGCCGACGAAGCGCCCGCCGTCGCGCCCGATTTCAAACCCGAGTATCCGAACGACCCGCCGCTCGACGCCGTTCCGCGCGAAATCGCCGAATATCGTTCGTTCGTCGTTTTCGATTTCGCCGCCCCCGACGCGACCGCCGACGGTTGGGCGTCGGGCCCCAACGCAAAGATCGCCGGAATCGCCGACGGCGTCCTCAAAGTCCGCGCGACCGGCGACGACCCTTATTTCTTCACCCCGATGTTAAACGAGATAAAGTTTAACGCCGACGGTTCCCCGCGAACGGTCTCCGGCACGACGCTCGTCCGCCTCCGAATGCGAACGACGACGACCGGCGGCGGCCAGTTCTTCACCGCCGAAACCGCGTTTCCGGAATACGACGAGAGCCGCGCGCCCCGTTTCCCGTTGGCGACCGACGGCGAGTTTAACGATTATCTCGTTCCGGTCGAAACGGTTAGTCCGCTTTTGCGCCTCCGCCTCGACCCCGGAAACGACGCGGGCGAGATTGAAATCGCGCGCCTCGAACTGATCGAAGTCGTTTACAAGCCGGTCAAGTTCGGCGTTTCGACGGTCGCGGACGGCAAGCTAACGTTCGAGCTAAAGAACGGCGCCCCGACGCCGACGCGGTTGAAACTCGATTATCTCGGCGTCGATCCGGTCAAATCTTCCCCCGGCGCGCACGTCGAAATCGCCGACGACGCCCCAATCGACCTCTATTACCCGAAAAAAGCGCCGTTTGAAACGCTCGAAGTCGTCGGAACGCAACCCGTTTCTAAAGAACGAATTACGCGTCGTTTCTTCGCGTTTCACGAAGACGTCGCCGACGCGAAAGCCGCCGACGCCGCTTACGTCGCGTCCGCTCCGACGCTCAAAAACGACCGACTCGAAGTCCGTTTCTCGCCGGACGCGTCGGGCGCCGAAATCTTCCGTTCGGGCAAACGGGTCGCCGTCTTGACGCCCCTTCTCGTCGAGGACGGCGACGGCGCGAAAACCGTCCCGACGGAACATACCGACGCGGGAATCGACGCCGCGCTCGCCGCCTCCGACGCCGAAAAAGCCGCTCCAAAAGCGAACGCGCCGAGCCGTTTGCGCCCGGTCTTCCGTTCGCTCGACGCCGAAAAAGCGGAAGTCGAATTCGCGCTAACCGACGCTTCGGACGCGGTTTGCGGTTCGCTCCGTTTCCGACTCGACGGCGACGTTTTAGCGTTCTCCGCCGACGCGCCGCGCCCGGTTCATTCGCCGGTCGTTCGCGTTCTCGGCCCGATGAAACAAGCGATTCTCGCCGGCGTCGAACACCTCGAAACGGGCGAACATTCCTCGTCGACCGCCGACTTGGAGACGCCGGAACACATCCGTTTCGCGCCGCCGGTTCTTTGGTTGACGTCGCCCTTTATGTCGGTCGTTTCGGAGCGTTGCGCGGCGGCCCTTCTCTTCGACGACCCGAGCGCTCGGTCGATTTTCGCCGTCCCGAACTTCCTCGACGGCGACGCGAACTCTTCCCGTTTCAACGTTTGCGCGCCGAAGGTTTCCGGTAAAATCCGAATCGCGGCGCCGGACGAAGCGATCGAAGAGTCGGTTCTTTGGTCGGTTCTCGAACGCGGCGGGCTTCCCGAACTTCCCAAGCGACCGCGCTCGACGGCGGAGCAGGAGGCGCTTCATTTGGCCGGTTTCGAAAAATCGCGCCTCAAAATGGAAGGCGGTTGGGCGCACGCGGTCGGCTCCGGCTTGCCGCCCTTCCCGTTCGACCCGCATTACGGGAGCGATTTCGTCTCGACGATTTGGGAACTGACCGGCGCCCTTCCGGAAACGCCGCGCCTCGACGTCGGCGGCGGGCATATCCGCAATTACGTTTCGTTCCTTCTTTCCGGAAAAGCCGACCTATTTTTACGTTGGATTAACGACGAAGCGGCCAACATCCGCAAAGCGCAGCGCCCGGACGGTTCGTTCCGTTACTCCGGCAAGTTTTTGCGCGGGCATTGGGTCGATTACGCGTCCGGCGACTGCGGCAACTACCTCTTCCGCCTCCTCGAACACTGGCGCTTGACCGGCGACAAGGAATCGCTAAACGCCGCGTTGAAGGGTCTTGCGTTCGTTAACGAACTAAAAACGCCCCGAGGCGCGCAAGTTTGGGAACTCTCGCTCCACACGCCGGACATTATGGGCGCGTCCCGTTGCGTTCTCGCGAACGTTTGGGCGTTCGAGGCGACCGGCGATCGCCGATATCTCGACGCGGCGCGACGTTGGGCGCTTTCCGGCGTCCCTTACGTTTACCTTTGGGAGCGTCGGCCGCTCGCCGGAAACGACGATCCGGTAATGCTTTACGCGACGACGCCGGTCTTCGGCGCGACCGGTTGGATCGCCCCGAACTGGATTGGGCTTCCGGTGCAATGGTGCGGGCTCGACTACGCTTACGCGCTTTTGCTTCTCGCGCCGCACGACTCGACGCTCGACTGGCGCAAGTTGGCCGAAGGAATCGTTATCTCCGCCGAAGAACAAGTTTACCCGGACGGCCCGTTCGTCGGACTCCTCCCGGACTCCTTCAATTTGGCGGCGCAACTTCGCGTTCCTTACAACATTAACCCTTGCGTCGTTCATATGTTGCGTCGTTTGCTCGACGGTCGCCCGACGAACGTTTCGGTCGTCGACGTCGCCGGTCGCCGCGTCGTTTCGCCCTTCCCGGCCCGCGCCGAAGGTTCGACGCTGAAAATCGACGCGCCCGCCGGAACGACGTATCAAATCGTCGTCGACGGCAAGGAAATCCGCGAAATGAAGTCGCAAGGCGCCGACGTCGTTTCGTTCGCGGCGCCCGAACGACCGCTCCAAACCGTCGCCGACTTAAACGACCGACGTTAAATCGTCTAAACCGTCTAAATCGTTTTGCGTCGACGCGTTAGCCTTCGCGGCGCGTCGACGTTTCAATCGTTTCGCCCTTATTTATTTCATCGCAAAATTTTGTCGCGAATCCAACTTTTTACCGCAAAGGAATTACGATGACGTTATTCAATTCGTCGCGGCGACGTTTCCTGCAAACGGGCGTCGCGTCCGCCGGTCTCGTCTCCGCTAATTTACTCTTCGGCGCCGAGTTACGCCAAGACGACTCGACGCCGCAAACCCCGAAAGATATCGCCGGTTTCGACGAAACGCAAACGAATATCGACGAAGCCCGCGCTTGGGAACCGTTCACCGACCGCAAAATCCGCGTTGGAATCGCCGGTTTCGGCTTGTGCCAATTCGGCGCCGCGTTCAGTTTCGAAAATCACCCGAACGTCGAAGTCGTCGCCGTAACCGATTTGATTCCGGAACGTTGCGCCGGACTCGCGAAGGCTTGCCGTTGCGAAAAAACCTATCCGTCGCTCGAAGAAATGCTGAAAGACGACTCGATCGAAGCCGTTTTTCTCGCGACCGACGCCGCGTCGCACGCCGAACATACGCTCGCTTCGCTCAAAGCCGGCAAACACGTCGCCTGCGCCGTCCCCGCCGTCTTGGGAAGCCTCGAAGACGCCGACCGTCTCTTCGAAGCTGTTAAAGAAACCGGACTTACGTATATGATGTTCGAAACAAGCGCCTACCGAGACGACGCCTACGCGACGCGCCGACTTTACAAAGCGGGCGTTTTCGGCAAAATGGTCTACTCCGAAGGCGAGTACAACCACTACTACGGAACGCCCCTTCCGAGCTTCCGCGAATGGCGAACAGGCCTTCCGCCGCTCTTTTACCCGACGCACGCGACCGGCTATTACACCTGCGTTACAGGACATAGTTTCACGGAGGTTTCGGCGCTCGGCAACCGCGGAATCGTCCCGCAATACCAAGCGAAAAACAACCGTTACCAAAATCCGTTCGGCACCGAAGTCGCTCTCTTCCGAACGAGCGAAGGCGGAATGGCGCGCATGACGGTTAGCCGCGACACTCCCGGCGCCGGAAGCGAATCGGGGCGCAACCGCGGTCAAAAGGGCGTTTACACCGACGCGTTCTACACGGAAATCCCGGAAGTCGAAGAACTTGCTAAAACGGTCGATATTCTCAAACCGGGTTTGCCGCCGGGCGTCGACGCGGGCGGACACGGCGGGTCGCACGGTTACCTGACGACCGAATTTATCGACGCGCTCCTTCGCGAACGGAAACCGTTGGTCGACATTGCGACGGCGCTAAACACAACGGTTTGCGGTATCGTCGCGCACCAATCGGCGCTTCGCGACGGCGAAACGCTAAAAATCCCGCAATACAAATTTTAACTAAAAACTCGCGCCTCTTTAATCAACAACGGATTACGCAATGCGAAAATCAAAGCATTTATTGGGAGCGCTCGCGGCGACGCTCTTCGGAACCGCCGCGTTCGCCGCCGACGGCGATATTCTCGTCGCGGATTTTAACGGCAAGAATTACGGCGCTTGGCGCGTCGAGGGCGAAGCGTTTGGAACCGCTCCGGCGCCCGGAACGCTCCCGGGGCAAATGGACGTTTCCGGCTTTCGCGGCGCGGGTCTCGTCAACTCCTTCGTCGGCGGCGACCGAACGACCGGAACGCTGACGTCGCCGGAAGTCGTTTTGAGCAAACCGTTTGTCAACTTCCTTATCGGAGGCGGCGGACACGACGGGACGCGCTTCGAACTCCTCGTCGACGGCGAAATCGTTCGCGTCGCTCGCGGCCCGAACGTCGTTCCGGGCGGCTCCGAGAAGCTCGATTGGGCGACTTGGGACGTTTCGGAATTCCTCGGCGAAAAGGCAATTTTCCGCGTCGTCGACGAAGGAACCGGCGGTTGGGGACACATTAACGTCGACGAAATCAGTTTAAGCGACAAAAAACGCGCCGCGTCCGACCGAATCGTCGAAATTTCGGTCGACCGCCGCCATCTCCTCGTCCCGATCAAGGCCGGGTCGCCGCAGCGTTGGGTTCGAATCGAAGTCGACGGCAAGATCGAGCGCGAGTTCGAAGCGGAGCTCGCCGGCGCGTCCGAAACGCCCGACTTTTACGCGAACGTCGACGCTAAAGATTGGCGGGGCAAGAAGATAAACGTCGTTTTCGAAAAGACTTACCCGGAAGAAACGTTCGCCGAATTTCAACTTTCCGACGAATTTTACGGCGGAGCCGAGTCGTACAACGAAAAGTACCGCCCGCAGTTCCACTTCTCGCCGCGACGCGGTTGGACGAACGACCCGAACGGTCTCGTTTATTATAAAGGCCGTTATCACTTGTTTTACCAACACAACCCGTTCGCCGTCAAATGGGGCAACATGACCTGGGGACATGCGACGAGCCCCGACCTCCTCCATTGGACGGAAGCGCCCGACGCCCTGACGCCGGACCCGCTCGGGACG
>JAFSFF010000044.1 GCA_017435375.1 Thermoguttaceae bacterium | reverse complement strand
GGAATCGGAAGTCGCGCGAAGTTGGGCGAGCGCGTCGCGACCACCGGACGCGGAAACCGAGTTCGAGCGGAAGCTCGGGCCCGGAACCGCGCGGTCGCGGTCGGCGAAGGACTCGACGCCTTTTCCGAACGCCGCGTCGAGAAGGGGCGTCGCCGGTTCCGGTTTCGGCTCGTTCGCGACCTTCGACGGCGCCGGTTGGTAAACGAGCAGGTCGAAGCGGCCCCGTTCGCGACGCGGAACGACCGCCAGCACGTCGAGCTTTTCCAGCTCCTTGACGCGCTTCCGAATTTGCGACTCGCTCAGCTCGACGCCAAACCGCGCCGCCGTCGTCCGGAGCGACGCAAAATCGACGTCGGCGAACGTCCCCGGCTCCTCGTCGAGCGCAAGCCAAAGCGCCGCGAACAACGCTTCTTTCGTCCCCGACGCTAAAATCAGCGAATACAACGCCTTCATTCTCGTGTTCCTTTCTAATCGACGAGCGCGACATCTTGAAGCGTTTCCGGACAAAGTTCCAACCAATGTTTTCGTTCGACCAACGACTCCCAATAGCGAACGCAAACTTCGTCTTCCTTTCGCTCGCCGAACAAACCGGAGCGCGACGCCTTGTCGATAATCGATTTTCGAACGGAGCCGCCGGTTGAGAACGGCTTCATAAAATACGACGCGACGTCGCCGCTCTCATCGACGATAAAAATCAACGCCGACGCCGACATTTGCGCGCCGACGTAATACTCCGCCGCGATTATCGCTTCTTTAACGCGTTTCCTTTGCATTCTCGTTTTCCTCTTCTTTCAACTCCGCCGCGTCCGCGAAAACTCGCAACGCAGAACTTCGCGGGCCCCGTCTTCTTCGACGTCGAAGCGCTTCAAGTTGTAATTTCCGTCTTGGTAAACGCCGACGAACCGTCCTTTAAACGGCCCGCAAACGCCGCTGACTTCGAGTTCCCCGTCGATTTCGACGAACGCCCGCTCCGGCGCCGTCGCTTTGACGTAATCCAACGCGCTCAAAACGTCGGTAAAACGTTCAGATTTAACGTCTTTTTCATTTAGCGTCATCGTCGCGCCTCCGCCGAACGCTCGAAGCGTCCGAACTCCCAGTCGTCGCGCTCGAAGTCGCGGCGCGTCAGCCGGTGATAGCGGACGTACTCCGAGCGGCGGCCCGTCGCGGGGTTAAGGTATTCCGTTACGCGCTCGATTCCGGAATACGTTCTTGCGCCGAGTCGATAATAATCGCGATCGGCGTCGTTTGGGCGGTATCCGCCGCGTTTCCAAGCGGTTTTCCCGGCGCGCAGACCGGGCAAAACGTCTTCAAATTTCATCGGGGTTCTTTCTTGTCGGGAGGTTGGGCGGTTCCGTCGCGACCGACGGGAGCGGAAACCAAGTTCGCGCGACGATTCGGTTTCGCCGTCGGGCGGTCGCGTCGCGGTATCGGTTTGAAGGTTTTTGGGAACCGTCCGCCGTAAACGTCGGCGATCATCGCGTCGACAGCGAAACGACGCTTCGCAAAGTGAAACGTCGGCCAAGAACGCGGCGGTTCGCCGAAGTTTCGCCGCGTCCAAACGACGCCGCTTCGCGGTTCCCAAAGGAGCCAAAGAAGCGGGCCGTCGGGGCGGTCGTCTTTCCTAAACGTCGCGATCGGGATCATTTAAACGGCGGCTCCGTTTCTTCGTTCGACGTCGAGTCGTCGACCACGTCGGAACCTTCGACGCGGCGCAAAATAACGTTCGTTTCGTCGCGTCGGTCGCAATAGCAACACGCGAACGCTTCGCAGGGGAACGGCGGGTCTTCGAAGACGTCCGGGTCGAGCGCGCAACCGCCGCAACCGTCCCCCGCTTCGACGACGAAGAGCGCGTCGTTCCCTTCAACGCGAACGAGCCGCCCGATCGGCAAATCGATTTCGTCGCAACCGGCGACGCCGTCCAAGAGCGTTAACGTCGTTATACCGTCGACCGTCTTCTTTGTCATCTTCGTTTCTCCTTATTCCTCGTCTTACTTCCAACCGTTTTCAACCGGTTCGAAATCTCCCGCCCAAACGATTCCTCGAACGCGCTCGACGGCGGCGGCGAGCGTCGGAACGTTTTTAGCAAAGTCGAGCGCCGGACGGTCGCCAATGCGCGGCGTAAAAATCCGCCGAGTGTGCGGCGAGTAAAGAATATCGCGGTTAGGATCGCGACGCGACGCCGCCCAAGTTCCGAGTTTATACGTTTGTTTCATTTTCTTTCCTTTCAGATTAGCGGCATAACGGCGGCGAGTTCGCGACCGTCCGGCGACGCGACGCGAAACGGCTTGACGGGAACGCTCGACGAAATTTCGACCGACGGCGCGTTCCAACTTTCAAGGAAACGGAGGTTTTCCGGGTCGACGTCGAACGACAAGACGTCGACATTTCCGGAGTCGAACGGTTCGACGACTTCCGACGTTCCGATTTCGGCGCCGACGCAAGTCGCGGTCAAGCCGGTCGCGTCGAACCGGAGCGAAACGCGGCGCTTTCCGTCCGCCGTCGCCGACGCCGCTCGAACGACGCGGAGGAATTTTTCGCGGTCGACGCAAACGACGCGGTCGCCTTTTTCCGGAACGACTTTCCGCCAATCGGGAAAGCGGTCGACGTTCGTCGTCGCGGCGACCTCGAGCGGCTCGGAACCGTTGAAGTAAGCGAAACCGTCGCAAAACCTAACTGAAACCAAACCGCTTTCGAACGCCGACGAGATTCGAGCGGCGAGCCGCGCGTCGACGCCGAACGGCTCCGACGTTCCGTAAGTCCCGACGATCGCGTCGCGGTCGTCCGGAGGGCCCGCAAGCGTCCAAAGACGAACGCTTAGCGCGCGACCGTCCGTTCCG
>JAFSFF010000413.1 GCA_017435375.1 Thermoguttaceae bacterium | reverse complement strand
TGACGGCGCGTCGTCGGCGTTTCGGCAAGCCAAAAGCCTTGCGTCAAAACGACTTCGCGTTGCGTTTCGTTGGGGAGCCGCCCCTTTTCGGTCGCCGGACTCCCCGCCGTAAAGGCGCCGGGCGGACAAAAACGGAACGCGAACTCGATACCGTCGATCTCCAACGTTTTGCGCGCCCCCGCTTCCGGATTCGCGCCCCAAGCTCCGTCGAACTCGGCGACCGCGAGCGTTTCCGGCGTCGGAAGCGGCGGCGTTTGCGGCGCTTGCGACATTGGGGCGGGCGGCGTTTGCGGCGATTTTGGCGAATTGGGCGAACTCGGCGAAGTCGCGTTCGGTCGCGACGTTTCGAGCGCCGCGCGTCGGCGCGCTTCGGCTAACCGACGTCGCAAGCGTTCGCGAGCGGCGAGTTTCGGCGACGTCAATTCGATTCGCGGCGCCAACGCGATTCTAAAGCCCGCGACGCCGCCGTTTTCGGAGACTTGTTCGAGCAAAGTCGGCGAACGTCGCGCGACGTCGCGACCGTAAACGCCGCCGCGAACGATTCGCCGGTCGAAATTGGACGCCGTTTCGGGGCGCCTCGGGTCGACGACCGGCGCCGAGTCGCGCGGGGCGAACGCGTCCGCCGTCCATTCCCAAACGTTCCCGATCGCGTCGAACAGCCCCCAAGCGTTCGGGCGCTCTTGCCGAACCGGGCGCGGTTTGCTCGACGTCGCTTTTTCGCCCGGCGTCGCTTCGAGGAAACGCGCGTCGACGAACGGCCCGAGCGTCCAAGCGCGGGCGGCGTATTCCCATTCGGCGGAGGTTAAAAGTCGAAACGCAAATCCTTCCGGCGCGACGTTTAAAGCGTTCAACGATTCGCAATGCGCGACGGCGGCGGCCCAAGTCGCGTTCGAAACGGGAAGGGAATCCCGCTTCCGGGAGCGCGTTTTGGATTGCGTTCTCGTCGGCGCTTGCGTCGGCGACCGTTCCGAGTCGGCGTTTACCGCGTCGAATTGCGCTTGCGTCGTCGGCGTTTCCGCGACCCAAAACCCTTGCGAAATCGTCGTTAAGCGTCGGTCGCCCGGCAGGTTGTACCCGCGTTCGGACGCCAAGCCTTCGACGAACGTCCCCGGCGGGCAATACCGGAACGCGAACTCGACGCCGTTGAAAATAAACGACTTGCGCGTTCCAGCGGCGGGCGCTTCCTCCCAAGGCGCGTCGGAGTTCGAGCCGACGTCGGGAAGGGGCGGCGCGTTTTCTTGCGCCGTTCGAATCGCCGCGACGACCGCCGCCTCCGCCGCTTCGTCCCAAGGCTCCGAAACGACCGCCGCCGTCTCCGCGTCCCAACCCCCGACGACGCAACGGAATCCGAGTTCGACGTCGGCGGCGCGTTGGTCGTTAAAACGGCGGCTTCCGGAGCGGAGATCGTCCGACGTCGAATACCAAGAGCCGCCGCGCGTTACCCGGCAAAAGCCCGTTTTCGCGCCTTTCGGGTCGACCGTCGGCGGCGACAAGCTCTCCGGGTCGTCGAGGGCGCCGTCTCGGTCGAGCGTCCATTCCTCGACGTTCCCGGACATATCGACGAGGCCCCAAGCGTTCGCGCCGAATTGGCCGACTTCGGTCGTTCGGTTCCAAATCTTTTTCGAAATCGCCCAACGAAGCGGCAACATCCCTTCGGCGTTGGCTTTAGAACCGTCGAACGCGTCGCCCCAATAGAACCGCGTCGTTGTTCCGGCTCGACAGGCGCGCTCCCATTCGGCGGACGTCGGCAAGCGAAACGCCCAACCCGGCGGAAGCGAAATCGCGTCGTTTAACGCTTTGCAGAAATCTTGCGCGTCCTCCCAAGTTACCGACTCGACCGGAAGTCGCGACGTGTCGCCGCCGGTCTCGTCGAGGTAACGAAGCAACGCTTTCCCCGGCGTCCCGTCTTTCGGGCGGACTTCCGTCGCGGCGGAGAACCAACTCGGATTCGCGCCGACGACCGCTTCGTATTGGCCTTGCGTTACCGGGTTTTCGAGCGTCCAAAAGCCGCGCGTTAACGTTACTTCGCGTCGCGGAATAAAGGTGAGAGCGTTTTCGGCTTCTCCGCCGCCCATCGTAAACGTCCCGGGCGGGCAGAATCGGAACGAGAACTCGACGCCGTTGAAAATAAACGACTTGCGCGTTCTGGGAGCGGGGGAAGCGTCCCAAGCGACTTCCGTTTCGGCGGCTTTTTTGGAGTTTTTAGCGTTTTCGGACGTCGGCGATTGGGGCGATTTTTCGGTCATCGGCGTTTCTCCTTGGAGCGAGCGAAGTAAGCGGGAAAGGAAGAGAGCGGGGCGAAGCGAGCGTAAACGTTTGCCGCCGCTCTTGTTGGGCGAATCCGCTTGCGACCGACGGGAGCGGAAACCGAGTTCGCGCGGTAGCGCGGATAAAACCGCCTTCGGCGGGCGCGGGCCGCTTCGTCGACGATTATATCGCCGTCGCGCCGCGATTGCAAGCGTTTGCCGACGAAACGTCGCCGATTTTGAGAAAAAACGCTCGGCAAAAGAAAAAGCAAGAAAAACGGCGAAAAAAAAAGCGTTGGCCGAGTTAACGGCGAACGCTTGTAAAGTTCGAAAAAACGTCGTTTAGACGTCGGTTCCTTCGCTCTTGTCGGGCGAACGCGTCGCGACCAACGGGAGCGGAAACCGAACTCGCGCGGCAGCGCGGGTAAAACCGCCTTCGGCGGCGCCGAGTTAACGGCGAACGCTTGTAAAGTTCGAAAGAAACGTTGTTTACGCGTTGACGTTTACGCGTCTTCGTCCGAATCGGCTTCGTCGGCTTCCGCGTCCTCTTCCTCTTCGGCGCGTCGTCGGACGTCGTCTTCGATGATCCAAGCCAAACGGCCCAAAAAGCGGAGGTAAAGCGCCGGAATAAAGCTAAAAATCAACGAAATAACCGCCGCCGCGAAGACCGCTCGCGACGCCGAACCCTTCGCCGAAACGACCGCGCCGATCGCCGCCAACGACAAACCGACCGTCCCGAAAAGGAACGCAAACGCGATAAAATAAAAGGTTAGCCAACTCTTGCCGACGCGCTTCAAACTTTGAACCGTCTCCTTCGTCGCCAAGTAAAAAAGCGCGTCCTTCTGCATGCAGCCGAGGAAAAAGAACGGCGTCAAAATCGTTCCGGAGAACGCGAACCCGACGAGCGGATTCAAGCCCAAAACGCCGAACAGGAACGCGCCCGGCGTCCCGCCGATGAACGTAAGCGCCGTCAACCAAAGGAATTGGCCGAGCCCGCCGACGAAGTTGTACTCCGGCCATTCGTCGATTTCGTCCGCGCCGGACGCCGTTTCGGTGAAGATGTGAAACGAGTGCGGTATCGAAAAAACGGCCCAACCGAAACAAAAGAGCGAAAAAATCACCTTGTCGCCCCAAACGCAACGGAAAAACGCCGTCAACGCGCCGAGTTCTTGGTTCTTTTCGAGCATTTCCGCGACAATGAAAGAAAAATGGCGCGAGAAAAGCCAAGTCGCCAAAAACAACGGGATAAACGCGAGTCCCGAGATCACCCCAAGGCGCAACAAGAACGACGGCGAGCGAAACGGCGTCATCAAACGGTCGACGAAGGGGCGCTCGGGCAACGGAATCCGTTCGCCGCGGACGTACTCGTCGTCGCCCTTTTCCTCGCGTTCGCGGCGCTTGCGTTCGTAAATCTCTTCGAGCGAATACTCCGTTTTCTCCGCGTCGTCAAAATCGGTTTTGGGCGGCGTTTTTTTCTTTTTCGGCTTCGGCGCGTCGTTTTTCGGCGGCGCGACGGTCGGCGACGGTTGCGACGGCGTCGGAATCGGCTCCGCGAGACCGTAAACGTCCGGTTCGTTCGACGCGTCGTTTTTCGGCGGCGCGACGGTCGGGCCGTCGTTCGGGTTCGGCGTCGGCGGAGCGGAGGCGGAGGGCGCGTCGTCGGAGCGGAGCGCGAAAACGTCGTTCGGCGTTGTTTGCGAGACGAATTTCAAACCGAATTGAGCGTCGGCTTGCAGACGCGAATCGTCGTTCGGGCGGGCGGCGTCGGACGCGTCGGGGCGTTCGGAATCGGACATAAGGCGGCTTTCTAAGCGTTGGCGGAAAAGGCGTTCGGAACGACCGGCCCTAAAGAGACGGCGCGAAAAAGCGGAGCGAACGTCGCCGAACCGTTCGGCGAGCGCGCGCAAGACGACCGGTAAAACGTTCGTCTTTAGGATACCGGATTCGAACCGTTTTGGCAAGGGGCGGCCGCGCGACCGGAGGCGATTTTTCGGCGATTTCCGGTCGATTTTGCCGACGCTCGACGGCGGCTCGGAAAAATGCGGGCGCGTCGGCTTGACAAGTCGCCGCTAACGGGCAAAATAAAGAAAAAGCGAGCGTTCGTCGTCGCGGCGAACCGACGGCAAACTCTTGGAAACGGATAAGAAAGGAAGGACGGGTAAAATGGGAGAGATTCGCTTGGCGAACGCCGAAACGAGGACGCGGGACGTTCTCCCGGAATTGACGGAGAATATCGTCGCGTCGTACTCGCGAACCCGGGCGACGTGCCGGCTCGACCGCTGTTCGCTCCCGAGCAAAGAGACCGTCGTCGAGATTTTGAGCGATTTGAACGAAGTTCTCTTTCCCGGCTTCCGTCGGCGCGACCGGCTGAACTCGAACAACGTCGTTTATTACGTCGGGAACTTGGTCGACAAGATTTACGACGCGTTGAGAGCGCAGATTTCAAGGGCGTTTTGCGGCGAAACGGCGAACGGTTCCGCGCTCGAGCCGTGTCGACCGGAGAAACGCGCCGACTTCGACCGACTCGGCGACGAAAAAGCGGCGGCGTTTTTGGCGAAGATTCCGGAAATTCGCGAAAAACTCGAAAAAGACGTCGAGGCGGCGATCAAAGGCGACCCCGCGTGCAAGTCGACCGCGGAAGTTGTCTTTTGCTATCCCGGTTTCGAAGCGATTACGACGCACCGAATCGCGCGGGCGCTTTGGGAACTGGACGTTCCGTTGCTTCCGCGGATTATGTCGGAGCTGGCGCACTCGCGAACCGGCGTCGATATTCACCCGGGCGCGAAAATCGGCGA
>JAFSFF010000412.1 GCA_017435375.1 Thermoguttaceae bacterium | reverse complement strand
CGACGTTATACTGCACCTTGACGACCGGACTGAACGAAGCGTCGAGCGGGATGTGCCCGATTTCTTCGTTGCGGTCGCGGTACGACGCTTGTTCCGTCGCGGGAACGTAGCCGCGTCCGTTTTCGACGACCATTTCCAAGCTGAACGGAACGTCGTCGGTCAACGTCGCGATCACGAGTTCCGGGTTGATCACGTCGACCTCGGAATCCGGAATAACGTCGGCGCCGGTGACGACGCCGGCCTTATTCTTTTCGATGCGAATAACGCGCGGTTTATCGTCGTGCGAACGAACGACAAGAGACTTGACGTTCAAGGCGATTTCGGTAACGTCTTCCATCACGCCCGGCAAGGAGGTGAACTCGAGTTGCGCGCCGCGAAGTTTCATCTTCGTAACCGCGCTTCCCTCCAAGCTCGACAGAAGAACCCGGCGGAGGCTGTTCCCAACCGTAACGCCAAAACCGCGTTCAAAAGGCTCGGCGTAAAATTTTCCATACGTCGGAGTGAAAGCGTCGCGATCGCAAACGACTTTGCTGGGAAGCTCCAATCCTCTCCATCTAATTCTCATGTTCGGTTCGCTCCAGTTTGATTTTGGATATCGAATTCTCGACAAAATTTCAATTCGATTCGCCGACGATAAATTCGAGGTTCCGCGTTCTCTTCGTCGAAACGACAGGGCGACGCGTCGACAAGGGGGGGTCGAAGGGCGAATCCGCGCGTCGTCGAGCCGCCGTCGCTAAACGACGAACCGACGACGCGAAACGGAAAAGTCGAACGGCGATTTGCCGCGCTACTATTTCGAGCAAAGCTCGACGATCAGTTGCGGGTTGACCGGCAAGGAAACGTCGTCGTAAACCGGGTTGCGGAGAACGGCGCCGCTCGGAACGTCGCCGTCGTTGCGGACGAGGAAGTCCGGGACGGAACGACCGTTCATACCGGCGATCGCTTCGTTAACGATGGCGAGCGAACCGGGACGCTTCGCTTTGCCGCCTTCGCGTTTGTAAACTTTGACCGAGACGACGTCGCCCGGACGGACGAGGTAGCTCGCGACGTCGAGACGACGACCGTTGACGCAAATGTGCCCGTGCGAGATCAACTGACGAGC
Organism: Thermoguttaceae bacterium; assembly: GCA_017435375.1. Taxonomy (GTDB): domain Bacteria; phylum Planctomycetota; class Planctomycetia; order Pirellulales; family Thermoguttaceae; genus RUG369. The sequence goes on along the minus strand of JAFSFF010000412.1, from coordinate 8,348 downwards.
TTGCGCGCGGGAAACGCCGAAACCAAGACGGTAAACGACGTTGTCCAAACGACGTTCGAGCAAGGACATAAGGACTTGACCCGTGTTCCCCTTGGAACGTTCGGCCATTTGATAGTACTTGCGGAATTGAGCTTCAAGAATGCCGTAGAACGTCTTGACCTTTTGTTTTTCGCGAAGTTGTTCGCCGTATTCGGTCGTCTTACCGCGTTTGAAACCGTGCATACCCGGCGGAAGAACCGCGGAACGCCCGTCGCGACGGCTTTCGCCGGCGCGAGCGAAGGGGCACTTGTCGGATTCGCAACGCGCGCCCTTCAGGAAGAGCTTAACGCCTTCGCGTCGGCAACGTTTGCATACGGGACCCAAAGTACGAGCCATATTATTGCTCCAATATTCTAAAGTTCGTGTATGTTTTTTATAGGTAAAATCGCGGGATCAAGCGAGCGCGCCAATCGAGTCGCGGACGCGATCAAACCGCAAACAACGTTCCAATCGCTCAAACGCGACGACGTTTCGGCGGACGGCAACCGTTGTGCGGAAGCGGCGTAACGTCTTCGATCGTTTTAACGGTGAGGCCGGCTTGCGCGAGAGCGGTGATCGCCATATCGCGACCGCTGCCCGGGCCCTTGACGCGAACGTCGATTTCTTTCATACCGAACTTCTTCGCTTTATCGGCGGCTTGTTGCGCGGCCATTTGACCGGCGAACGGCGTGCTCTTACGGCTTCCTTTGAAGCCGCTGGTGCCGGCGGTAGCCCAACAAAGCGTGTCGCCTTTCATATCGGTGATCGTCACGTTAGTGTTGTTGAAACTAACTTTGATGTGAGCGACGCCGCTGGCGACATTTCTCTTAACCTTACGTTTCTTCGAAACTTTAGCCACTCTAGTATCTCCAATTAAACTCTCGACCGACGCGAACTTCAAACAACCGCGCTCGGCGAGCGATAAAATGCGCTTTGAATCGAACGACCGTCGTCAAATCGCCCAAAACGGGACTTGCGACGCGTCGCCGAAAATTCGACGGTGCGACGTTCGACTTTGCACGACAAAGGAACGTCGATTGACGCGAACCTTATCGGTCCTTGACGCCCTTCTTGCCGGCGACGGTCTTTTTCGGACCTTTGCGGGTGCGCGCGTTCGTTTTCGTGCGCTGACCGCGAACGGGGAGACCTTTGCGGTGGCGAATGCCGCGATAGCAGCCGATTTCGCGAAGACGGGCAATATTTTGGTTAACTTGGCGACGGAGTTGACCTTCGACGACATAATCGTTGTCGAGAAGAACGGCCAATTTGGCGACTTCCTCTTCTTTGAGGTCCTTCGCGCGCATAGTCGGATCGATATTGGCTTTACGGCACAATTCGGCGGCGGTTTGCGGGCCGACGCCGTAAAGGTACGTCAACGAAATCGCGGTAGGACGATTATTCGGAATGTCAACACCCAAAAGACGAGGCATCTAACTTCTCCTGTTGTTTAATTTTGTTTCGACTCGACGGCTCTAACCGGAGGCTCGTCGCGTCGAGAAGACCCGAGCGAGCGCAAAGACGTTTAAAACATTACCCGAACGTCGTCTTCCGCCTTTGAACTCGTCGACGCTAATACGCTCAACCTTGACGTTGCTTGTGGCGGGGATTCGCACAAATAACGTAGATCTTACCCTTACGTTTCACGACTTTGCAGTTTTCGCAAATTCGCTTAACACTAGCTTGAACTTTCATTGTTAAAATCTCGCGTGTTCATATTGAAGTTAACGGCGGCCCGACCGGCGAAATCGGAGGCGGAACGCGCCGCGTTTAGTCAATAGTCAACTTATTATAGCTCGACCGCTCCTTAACGCAAGGGGCGGCCAAGAAAAATTAACGGTTCTTCGACCTTTTTTTTCAAAAAAATTATCGAACAGCCGGATTATTTGTTATATTCGTAACGTTCGAAAAAAGTTTCGACCATCTTTCGTTCTTCTTCGGTCTCGGGGGGGCCGGTCAAGACGATCGGGCCGGACTTCAGAATCCCGACGGTGTGTTCTTCGTGCGCGCTCAAACTTCCGTCGGCGGTCGAAATCGTCCAGTAGTCGCGGAGCTGTTTAACGCGCTTGCCGCCGACGTTGACCATCGGCTCGATCGCGATCACGACGCCGGGTTTGATTTGAAAATCGCCGCCGCGCAAAAATTCCGGATAAACGAAGTTCGGCACCTGCGGGTCTTCGTGCATACGACGCCCGATCCCGTGTCCGACGAACGATTCGACGACGGAGAATCCGCGTTCGCGAACGTATTTTTCCATTTGGCGCGCGACGTCGCTCCAATACTTCGCCGTTTGCAGCTTTTCAATCGCCAAATACAAAACGCCGCGCGTCGTCTCGACGAGTTTTTTCGCTTCGTCGGAAACCTCGCCGACAAGACTCGTGTACGCCGCGTCGCCGCACCAACCGTCGATTTTGCATCCGGTGTCGACGCTCACCACGTCGCCTTCTTGGATAACGCGGTCGCCAGGAATACCGTGAACGACTTGATCGTTGACGGAAATACAAGTAACCGCCGGATATGGAACGCGACCGGGCACGCCTTTGAACATCCCGACGGCAAAGTTGCGAACAAAAAGTTTCTCGACTTCGGCGTCGATTTCTTTCGTCGTGATTCCGGGACGAATAATTTTACGAATCAGCTCGTGCGCCGCCCAAGTCAGGAGCCCGGCCTTTCGCATTTTCCAAATATCTTTTTCCGTTTTTAAGGAGAGCAAGGGAAGCCGCCTTTCAACTTGTCGTCGACCGCGTTCGTTTCGACGCCGCCCGAAAAACGGAGCGAACCCAACAAACCGAACCGAAGCTCTAACGACGAACGGGGATAAAAGCGCGTTCGCCGACGCGCAAATCGACGCTTCGAGCCTTCGCCCGAAACGCCGCCGAGAGCGCGAAAGCGAAGAACGCCGTTCCCCGCCCCGCTCGCTCTTTCGCGATTTTTCAACCGCGTTTAAAATCCTCGACGCTTATTTGTATTCGTCGAGAACAGCCTTAATGCGACCGTAAATTTCCTCGACCGTTCCAAGACCGTCGATTTTGCGAAGGATACCGGCCTTCGTGTAATAACCGACGAGCGGTTCGGTTTGTTCGCGATAAGCGACAAGTCGACGCTTAATCACTTCCGGTTGGTCGTCGGCGCGACCGCGGGAAGCCAAGCGTTTGAACAATTCGTCTTCCGGAACGGCCAGCTCGAGAACGACGTCGAGCGGGGCGTTCTTTTCGGCGAGAACCTTATCGAGCGCTTCCGCTTGCGCGATGGTGCGCGGGAAACCGTCGAGAAGACAGCCGTCTTTCGCTTCGTCGAGACGTTCGACGACGACGCCGACGACGACTTCGTCCGGCACCAAAGCGCCGCTGGACATATACTTTTCGGCTTCAATCCCGATCGGCGACTTCGCGGCGACCGCGGCGCGGAGGGCGTCGCCGGTCGAAAGGTGAAACAGTTTGTATTCCGCGACGATATTCTCCGCTTGGGTGCCCTTACCCGCTCCCGGAGGCCCGACAAAAACAACTCTCATTTTTATTGCGTCCTATCGCGTTTCAACGACCAAGAGCCGCCAAAACGCGTTCGATATTATTGAATCTCAAACAACGAAACGACTCGCCGCTTCGAGAGAACCGAATCGGCAAGCCGCGTCGCCAAACAAGCGGAGACGCGAAATCGCGTCTCCCGCCAAACCGCGACTACTCAAGCAAACTCTTGTAGTTGCGCATAATCAAGTGCGCGTCGATTTTGTCGACCAAGTCGAGCGCGACGCTGACGGCGATGAGGAGGCTCGTGCCGCCAAAGAAGCTCGCCAACGCGTAATTTTCATTACCGACAAGCAGGGTCGTAACGAGCGTCGGGACGATCGCGATCACCGCCAAGAAGGAGGCGCCGACGTAGGTAATGCGCAACATCACCTTTTCAAGATAGTTCGCCGTGCTGGCGCCCGGTCGATAACCTTGAATAAAGGTGCCGTGATTTTTCAGGTTTTCCGCCATATCCTTCGGATTGAACGTAACCGCCGTCCAGAAGTAGCAGAAGAAGTAAATCAAAACGATTTCCATCACGACGTAGAGGTAGGAATCGCCGGCCGTGAAAATCGCGTTGCCGCCGGCGACGAACTTCGTCCACCACCCGTCGCCGCTCGCTTGGCTCGCGAGATAGGTGAAAAGGAATTGCGGGAACAGAAGCAAGCTGCTCGCGAAAATAATCGGCATAACGCCGGCTTGGTTAACGCGCAACGGCAAATATTGACGCGCGCCGCCGTAGACTTGACGGCCGCGAACGTGCTTCGCGCTTTGCGTCGGAATACGGCGTTGACCTTTCGTAACAAAAACGACGGCCAAAACGACGCCGATGAAGATCAGAACCAGAGCGAACAATTTTTCCGGCCCCATCGCGGTGCCCATACCGCCGGCTTGATCCCAAAGATTAACCAAGGCGCCCGGCGCGCTCGCCAAAATACCGGCCATAATCAAAAGGCTAATACCGTTGCCGATGCCGTATTCGTCGATTTGTTCGCCAAGCCACATAAGGAACGCGGTTCCGGTGGTCATCGTCAAAATCGCGAGGAGATACCAAGCGAAGGTCAAATGCCCGCTAGGCCCGACGCAACTTTCCAGGAAGACGTTTTGCCCGTTCGCCGATTGCGCGTTCAGCATCGACAAGTAGGCGGCCGACTGAATAACGCAAATAAGAATCGTCGCGTAACGCGTATACTCGTTAATCTTTTTACGTCCGCTTTCGCCTTCCTTTTGCAACTTTTCAAGCGGCTCGTAAACGGTCGCCAAAAGCTGGAAGATAATCGACGCGGAAATGTAAGGCATAACGCCGAGACCAAAAATCGTCATTTGGTCGAGTTGCGTGCCGCTGAAGATCGCGACTTGGCTAAGCATATTGCCAAAGCCTTCCATCGCGCCGGAAGTCATCGCGTTGCGCATACCGACGTCGTCGACCATCGGCAGAAAAATATTCCAACCGATGCGATAAACGGCGATAAGGCCGATCGTCAACAATATTTTCTTTCTCAATTCGGTAATCGAGAAGATGATTCGAAGTTTGTCTATCATGCGAATCCTCGAAGTTTCAACTAACGCGACTTTTCCTAAGGCGCTACGCAAACGGTCGTCAAACGTTCGCCCGCGCGATCGCAGTCCCTTAGGTCGCGCCGCGTTATCTGTTATTTTCATCTCGTCCGGCGACAATAAGGAAAACGAGCGACAGTCCGTTGCGAAACGTCTAAGGACGCTTCGCCGTTTGACAACGGACGCGCCGCCGACCATTAATTTCGGACGACTTTATTATTTTAAAAAAATTTTCTTTTTCAACAAGACGGGCCGTCGCCAAAAGCGACCGTGAAACGACAATTTCAGTAAAAATTTTCTTAAAAAATCAAAAATTTTTAAAGTCGCGCTCGCCTATTCGCCTCGTCGCTCGACGACAAAAAAAATCGTTCGGTTCGAAAGGAATCCAAACCGAACGATTTTTTCGACGACCGCCGCGCGCTTTCGATAAAAGCCGCGACGGCGCTGCGACCAAAAAGGTCAGTTGGCCTTTTTCGCCTTCATCTTGTTCTTAACAACCGGTTTTTTGCCGGGCAGAATCTCGATTTTGCCGCCGGCTTTTTCGACCGCTTCTTTCGCGCCTTCGGAAACGCGATGAACTTTGAAGTTGAACGCTTTCGGCATTTCGTCGGAACCGATCAGTTTAACGACCGATTTCGCGCTCTTGATGAGGCCGCGTTCTTCGAGGACTTCCGGCGTAATTTCAACCGAACCGTCGAATTTGCGAAGGATCGCTTTCAAAGCGACGCTTTCGACGACGTCGGCGAAAACTTTATTATTGAACCCGCGTTTCGGAATACGACGAACCAACGGAAGTTGACCGCCTTCGAAGACCGGCGAAAGCGAGAAACCGGCGCGAGCGCCTTGACCGTTGCTACCGCGACCGGCGGTTTTGCCGTTCCCGGAACCCGGACCGCGACCGACGTGATCTTTTTTAACATTCTTGCGAATGCCTTCGTTAATCGTATTAATATTCATTAGAGTTCGACTCCTCGCAAATTCTCGATTTGAGACTTGGTTCGCAACTTATTGAGAGCGTCGAGCGTCGCCTTAACAAGGTTCGCCGAGTTGGCGCTTCCATACGATTTCGTCAAAATGTCGTGAATACCGCAGGCTTCGCAGACCGCGCGAACGGCGGCGCCGGCGATAACCCCGGTACCGGGACGAGCCGGAAGAAGGAGGACGCGAGAGGCGCCGAAGCGACCTTCGACCGCGTGCGGAATCGTCGAACCGTCCATACAAACGGCGGCGAGTTTGCGCGTGCCGTCTTGAACGGCTTTGTTGACGGCCGGCGGAACTTCGTTCGCTTTGCCGTAACCCCACGCGACTTTGCCTTTACCGTCGCCGACCACGACCAGAGCGGTGAAAGAGAACCGACGTCCGCCCTTCACGGTCGCCGAACATCTACGGATTTTGACGACCTTGTCGACCAACCCGCCTTCATGATTATTTTCGGACATGGCTTATTCTTATTCTTTTTAAGGATTTATTCTATCGTATTCTAAAAAATCGCTAGCGCGAATCGCGAACGAATCACTCGTCGCCTTTGCCGCCGATGTCGAGACCGGCGTCGCGAGCGGCGTCGGCCAAAGCCTTGACGCGACCGTGATATTTGTAACCTTTACGGTCGAAAGCGACGGCGGTAACGCCGGCGGCGAGAGCGCGTTCGCCGATCATTTTACCGACAATTTCGGCCGCGGCGACGTTGCCGCCGTTCGGGTTCGATTCGCGGAAATCCTTTTCGTAAGTGCTCGCGCTGGCCAAGGTTTTGCCGGCGAGGTCGTCGACGACTTGGCAGCTGATGTGACGCGCGCTACGGAAGACGCACAGACGCGGACGAGTACTGTTCTTTTTAACGGCGTTGGAAACTCGGAATTTGCGAGTAACGCGTTGTTTGTTCAAACGCAGTTGTTTTCTCACGTTAATACCACACGATTTGATTAAAATTTTTAAATTGCGTTGAAAGCGATCGCCGGTTTCGCAACGAGCGTCGCGGAGCGAAGGAACTCGCTCGCGCGACCGAAACCCCTCGTCTTGCGAACGGCGCGACCGCCACGAGAGCGGGGAGCGTTATTATTTCTTGCCCGCCGCTTTGCTTTCCTTGCGACGAATGACTTCGCCTTCGTATTTGATACCTTTGCCCAAATACGGTTCGGCCTTTTTGATCGCGCGAATTTCCGCGGCGAATTGGCCGACGAGTTGTTTGTCGCAACCGCTGATGTGAACGTGTTGTTGATCGGGGCACTTAACTTCGAGACCCGCCGGGATCGGCTTGTGGATCTCGTTCGCAAAACCGACGCGGACTTGCAAAACGTTGCCGGCGACGGCGGCCAAGTAACCGGTTCCGAAAATTTCGAGTTTCTTTTCGTAACCTTGGGCGACGCCGGTAACCATATTTTGAACGAGAGCGCGGGTCAACCCGTGCATAGCGTTCGCGACGCGCGTTTCGAACAAACGATCGACGATCAATTCTTTAGCTTCTTCGTCGTAACGGAGGCCGACTTCCGGACGGAAGGTTTGGCTGAGTTCGCCTTTCGGGCCTTTGACCGTCAATTCGCGGTCGTTTTTGATTTCGACGGAGACGCCGTTCGGAACGACGACCGGTTTCTTACCAATTCTCGACATGTTCGTTTAACCTTACTGCTGAAATGTGTTAGCTTGTGATCGCAATCTTTATTCCAGACGACGATATTTCGACGCGCTTACCGCCCCTCGCCCCTCAAATTCATTTTCGTCCAACAATTTAATATCGTTATGGGACTCGCGTCTTTGTTCGGGGAAATCGGGCGCGTCAAGGAAACGCGCGACGCTCAAGCGTCCAACGACGCTTAAGAAATAAGCATACCTTATTTTGACGATTCGTCAATCCGCCGCGCCCTCAAAATGGGCGCGGAAACGGATTTTTTTCAATTTTTGGCGAAAAAATCACCAAATTTCGCAGAGAACTTCGCCGCCGACGTTTTGCGCGCGAGCTTCGCGGTCGCTAACGACGCCTTTGTTCGTGCTGAGAATGCTGATGCCGAGGCCGTTGAGAACCGGTTTCAGGTCTTTCGGGCCGCAGTAGCAACGGCGACCGGGTTTGCTAATTTTGCGGATCGATTGGATAACGCGTTCCCCGCTCGGGCCGTATTTCAGTTGGATGCGAATGAAGTTCGTCGGAGAACCTTCGACGATTTGGTATTCCCAAATGTATCCTTCGCGCTTCAGGACGTCGACGACGCCGAGCTTGAGTTTCGAGAACGGCACGTCGAGCGTTTCGTGTTCGACTTTAATAGCGTTGCGGATACGGGT
>JAFSFF010000004.1 GCA_017435375.1 Thermoguttaceae bacterium | reverse complement strand
GGTAATAACGGCGAAATTTTCAAATTAGGAAGTTTTTTCTTCGCAACGCCGATTTTGGGCGTTTTTGTACGCCGGATCGTCGGCGTTGTAAAAGCCGCGAAAACGCTCCGCCGGGTATTTTTCGGCGTTTTTGCGCATTTTCGCCGCGAACGCCGACGCGAAATCGACGCCGAGTTTGTCGCAAAGGTTCAAAAGGTAACTCGCGACGTCGGCGATCTCTTCCGCGACCGCGTTCAACGCCTCCGGGTCGTCCTTAACCGCGAACGACTCCTCCGGCGTCGACCATTGGAAACGCTCCAACAACTCCGCCGCTTCGATCGCGACCGACGCCGCCAAGTTCTTCGGCGTGTGAAAACGGCCCCAATCGCGCTCCTCGGCGAAGCGAACGACAAGCCGTTTCAAATCGGCGACGGTTGTCGTTTCGTCGGAAAAATCGGTAAAATCGGACGGCGCGTTCATCGGGCGAAGTCGACGGCGGGTAGGGTGGACGGCGAAGACGAATAACGTCGGAACGCGTCGACGGGAAAGGTCGACGCGTTCTAATAGGAAAGCGTTAAGTTTCGACGGTAAAACGGTTTGCGTCGCTCCGTCGAGGCGGGATTACTCGGCGGCTTGCGCTTCTTCCCAGTCTTGACGCGCCAAACCGGCGGCGCCGACGTACCCGGCGTCGTTCCCCATCACCGCGTAATCGATGCGGAGACGTTCGGCCAAGTGGAGGAAGATGCGAGAACGCGTCTCTTGCTCGATCGTTTCGAGGAAGATGCGCCCGGTCGCGGTCGTTTTGCCGCCGAACGTCATCGCGCCGCCGATGAGAATGCAACTCGGGTCGATCGTGTGAATCAGCGAAATCATCCCGTGCGACAGGTAGCGCGCCGTTTCTTTGACGATGCGAAGCGCGACTTCGTCGCCCGCTTCCGCTTCTTCGAAGACCATTTTCGGAATCTCGTCGTCCCGTTTGCGAGCGCGGACGCGTTCGGTCAGCGACGTTTTGAATTCCGCTTCGACATATTCGATCGTGCGGTTGGCGCAACCGGTCGCGCTGGCGTACGCTTCCAAGTGGCCGCGTTGACCGCACTTGCACCAACGGGCGTTTTCGGACGTGTCGATCAGGTTGTGGCCCGCTTCGCCGCCGTGGCTGTGCGTTCCGTTCCAAACGTGCCCGTTCAGAACGATACCGCAACCGACGCCGGTGCCGAGCGTCAACAAAATAAGGCCTTCTTCGCCTTGACCGGCGCCGACCCAATATTCGGCGAACGCGGCGGCCGGGCCGTCGTGCGCGAACGTAACCGGGAGACCGCTGTATTCGGCGAGTTTGTCGCGAATCGGGAAGAAATTCCAGCCCGGGAGGTTCGACGGACGAACGAGCGAACCGGACGGAATGTCGAGCGTTCCGGGAGAGCCGAGCCCGACGCGGGCGATATCGGCGGGCGTCAAACCGGCTTTTTCAATCCCTTGCAGAACGGCTTCGGCCATCCGTTTCGTCGCGTCTTCCGGGCCGCGTTCGACGAGCGTCGGGGTCGTCACATAGGAAAGCGTTTTCCCGGCGTCGTCCAAAACGCCGACTTTGATGTTCGTGCCGCCGAGGTCGACGCCGACGAAATTCGGTTTTTTCAGGTTCGCAGAATTGGGCATTTGAGCGTTCGTTCCGTTAAGTTGCGGGAAACGTTCGAGGAAACCGCTTCCTCGAACGCGTCGTATTTTATAATTTCGGTAAAAAACGAGGCGACGAAAAGAAATTTTGACAAAAAAAACGGCGCGACACGAAGTCGGCGCGCAAATTTCTTTCCGAGCGACGGCAAAAACGCGCGGTTTTGTCGAATTTGCCGGTTTTAACGACCTTTCGACGGCGCAAATTACCGTCGTTTCACATTATACCCGAAATCGTCGTCGTTGGGAAGGGGCCGACAGTTCGGGCGCGATTTTTCTTTTTGTGTTTTTTTCGTCGGAACGGCGATTTATACCGTTCGGTCGCTTGCGGCGCGGCGTTTTTCGCGTACAATGAACGAAAAAGCGGCGACGACGGGCGCGTCGTTTTAAACGAGCGAAGGAGCGAAGATTGAAAGCGGGAACGGAAACGGAGACGAACGCAAGACGCTCGGCGTTTGGGCGCGTCGTCGAGACGGCGTTCGAGCTGGTTTATCCGCGTTCGTGTTGGATTTGCGACGAGCGAATCGTCGGAGCGGAGGCGAGCGGCGGGGGGCGCGACGGCGTTTCGAGCGGGTTCCGCGTTCCCTTGGCCGCGCTCGTTTGCGACGAGTGCCGTCGAGCGGCGAGCGTTCCGGCGCGGACGTTTTGCCGACGTTGCGGTCGGGTCGCGCTTCGGGAGACGGCTCGCGGGGACGACGCGCTTTGCCGATTTTGTTTGCGGAAAACCGGGGCGTCGGAGTTCGCGTTCGACGAGGTTCGCCCGATGCATTTTTATCGGGGGACGACGCGGGCGCTCGTCTTGCGGTTGAAGCGAACGCCCGATCCGACGTTGGCGGAGATCGCGGCGCGGCTTTACTTTGAGTCGCGACGGCGGGTTTTGACGGCGTTTCGACCGGACGCGGTCGTTCCGGTTCCGATGAATTGGCGGCGTCGGTTTTTGCGGAGCGTCAATTCGCCCGATTTTTTAGCGTCGGCGTTGGCGCGGGAGTTGGGCGTTCCCTGTTGGACGAAGACGGTTCGCCGGATTCGCGCGACGCCGCCTCAGTCGGCGGTCGATTGGGAGGCGCGCCGAGAAAACGTCGCGGGCGCGTTCGCGTTGAGCGAAGGAAAGGCCGACGGCCCGCTCGAACGCTTGAAGGGGAAACGGATTTTGCTCGTCGACGACGCGTTCACCAGCGGCGCGACGGCGAACGAAATCGCTTTGGAGCTTAAAGATCGCGGCGGAGTCGAAGCGGTTTGCGTCGCGACGTTGGCCCGCGCCGGCTTGGGGAAGGGGCGGCGACTTTAATGTCGCGGCGCTTAGACGCGTTTAAGCGTTTGAGGTAAAATGAAAGATTTACGTTGGCGGCGCGAAAGAACGCGTCGTCGTTGGATTGGCCTCTTTTCAATAATATTAATGGAAAACTTCAAGAAAGGCAAACTCTAATGAAACTTTTTAACTTAGGCAAACGAGTCGCGGCGGTTCTTTGCGGCGTCGCGGCGACGTTCGCGGCGTTCGCGTCGACGACCGTTCAAGCGGCGGAAGACGGCGAGTTGCGCGCTCCTTGTTATCCGCTGATTACTTGCGATCCTTATTTTAGCGTTTGGTCGAACGTCGACGAACTGGCCGACGCGTTCCCGGTTCACTGGACGGGCCGCATTCACGCGCTGACGTCGTTCGTTCGCGTCGACGGGCAAAATTACCGTTTGATGGGAAAACCGACCGAATTCGACAAAAACGCGAAAAAAGCGACGCAAAAATCGGTTTCCGTTCGCGCGACGAAAACCGTTTACGCGTTTGAAGCGGGGGGCGTCGAACTGACGCTGACGTTCCGCCGAACGCCGCTCCCGAACGATTGGGACGTCTTTTCGCGTCCGGCGGTTTACGTCGTTTGGACGGCCAAAGCGACCGACGGCAAAGAACACGACGTCGCGATTTATTACGACCAAACCGCCGAGCTTTGCGTCGACAATTCGAACCAAGAGGTCGCCGCCGGGCGTTTGACGACCGAAAATCTCGACGTCCTCCGCTTCGGAACGACCGAGCAGCCGATTCTCGAGAAGAAGGGCGACAACCGCTGCATCGACTGGGGGAGCCTTTTCCTCGCGGTTGAAAAAGGCGCCGCTAAAACCGCGCTCGCCGGACATATCGACGCTCGCGCCGCGTTCCTGAAAGACGGCTCGCTTCCGAGCGACGGCAAACGCTTCCCGCGCCGCGCCAACGACGATTGGCCGGTCTTGGCGGTCGCGTTCGACTGCGGCAAAGTCGGCGGCGACGCGGTTGAAAAGCGGATTATCGCCGCTTACGACGACGAATACTCGATCGAATTTTTGGGCCAAAAATGTCGTCCGTATTGGCGCCGAAACGGGCTCGAAGCGCTCTCGATGCTCGAACTCGCGAACGCCGAATACGCCGACTTGACCGTCCGCTGCGACGCGTTCGACGCCGAAATGTTCGAAAAAGCGACCGCGGTCGGCGGGACGAAATACGCGTCCCTTTGCTCGATCGCTTACCCGCAGGCGGTCGCGGCGCATAAACTCGCCGTTTTGCCGAACGGAAAACCGATTCTTGTTTCGAAGGAGAATTTCAGCAACGGTTGCGCGGCGACGGTCGACATCCTTTACCCGACCGCGCCGGTCTTCGCCGTTTACGACGCCGGGCTCCTGAAAGCGACGCTGACGCCGGTTCTCGAGTACGTCGCGAGCGGCCGTTGGAAGTTCCCGTTTTCGCCGCACGACGTCGGGACGTATCCGAAGTTGAACGGCCAAGTTTACGGCGGCGGCGAACGCACCGAGGACAACCAAATGCCGGTCGAAGAGTCCGCGAACATGCTGATTATCGCCGACGTGATCGCGCGCCTCGACGGAAACGTCGAATACGTCGCCGAATATTGGGACATTCTTGAATCTTGGGCCGAATATCTCCTCGCCAAGGGGCTCGACCCGGAAAACCAACTTTGCACCGACGACTTCGCCGGGCACCTCGCGCACAACGCCAACCTTTCCGCGAAGGCGATCGTCGCGCTGGCTTGCTTCGCCGACCTCTGCGAACGAAACGACAAAGCGGAACTCGCTAAAAAGTTCCGCGCCAAGGCCGAAGAGTTCGCCGTCGAATGGGTCAAGTTGGCCGACGGCGGCGACCGCTTCCTCCTCGCGTTCGACCGCAAGGATTCCTGGAGTCAAAAATACAACCTCGTTTGGGATAAGCTTCTCGCGCTGAACCTCTTCCCGAAAGAAGTCGTCGCGAAAGAACTCGCCTATTACAAGACGAAGATGAACAAATACGGGCTCCCGCTCGACAATCGCGCCGATTACACCAAACTCGACTGGGAACTTTGGACCGCGACGATGGCCGACTCCCGCGCCGAGTTTGACGCGTTGACCGCGCCGGTTTACGAGTTCGTCGACAATACGCCGAACCGCGTTCCGCTCTCCGACTGGTATTTCACTAGCGACGCGAAACAACGCGGCTTCCAAGCGCGCGCCGTCGTCGGCGGCGTCTTCATTAAGCTCTTGGAAAACAACGAGAAGTTGACGAAGTAACGCGTTTGTTTCGGCGCGGCTGTTTTTCGAATCGAAGGTTTGAAACGGTCGAGCGGCAAGGTCGTCCGATTTTTTTCTAAAAATTTTTCGGCGACCTTGCCAAAGTCTGAAAATTCGTTAAAATTACAAAAATGCCCGTCGCGTAAACGACGGCGCCTATTGACGTTGAAAAATCGACGGGGTTTTAACTCGTTTTTTATTAGATTTTGTAAAAAAGCGAGAACAAAACGTCGATGATACGTCGAGGAGTTTGGACGTCGACGCGCGGCGAGCGTTTCGTTTGCGTCGATCGTTAGAAACAGTATAAAGGAAAGGATTTTTCGATGAAAACCGAATATTTTGTCGACGGTATTGGTAAGATTCACTTCGCGGGCAATATGGTTCGTTTCGACTGCGTTACGTTGCAACCGGGCGCGGACGGCGAAAAACCGACGTCGGAAGAAGCGTTCCGCGTCGTTATGCCGCCGCAAGGTTTCTTGGCCGCGTTCAACAGCATGCAACAACTGATCGACAAACTCGTCGCCGCCGGCGTTCTCCGCAAGAACGACCAAGCCGCGATTCAATGAGTTTTCGACGCTCGGAACGGCGAGAAAATTTGCCGTTTCGACGTAAAAAAACGAGCGTCCGACGCGAGTCGGCGCTCGTTTTTGCGTTTCTTGCGAACGAACGCGAAAAAAAGCCTCGTCGTCAAACGGCGAGGCGGCGAGACGTTCGCGTTTTCCCGTCGCGTCGACGTTAAGAGAGCGAAGACGCGGCGGTTGAAGGAACGCGAGATTAACGACGGCGGCGAATCGGGTTCGGCTTCGGCGCTTCTCGCGTCGGAGCGGCGTCGGCGGGCGTTTCGACTTGCGCTTCCGGTTCGGGCGCGGTCTCGGCTTCCGGCGTTTCCGGCGAGTCGGCGACGGGTTCCGACGGAGCGGCGTTCTTTTGCGCTTTGGCTTTCGACGGCGTTCCGAGTTCCGGAGCGGGCGCGGCGGCGTTCGGGCGCGCTTCCCAAATCCAGCCGTTCGGTTGGAAGAGAAGGCCGCGACCGAAAATGGCGCAAGCGGCGAAAACCGCGTAAACGAGGAACGCTTTGCCGAAGTTGCAGTCGAAGAAAATCAACGCGCCGAACGATCCGACGACCGCGACCGGAATCAACAACAGCGCCGCCGTCAAGCCTTGGCTTCCTAAAAACGCGACGAACAGCTCGAAAACAATCCAAGAAGCGCCGAAAACGAGCGCGGTAAAGAGCGATTTTTGCGTCAACTCGCTTCCTTCGAGCTTTTCGAGGTCGTCGGCGTCGCGAACCAACATATACCCGAACCGCGCGATCGGGAAAGCGATTCCGAAAACCGCGACCGCGCCGACGATTCCGCTCAAAACCGCCGATTTCGCCAATCCGACGCCGAACGCCGCGCCGAAAACGAGCAAAATCCCAAGCAAGCCGAGAAGAAGACCTTGCGTCGAAAATTCGAACCGCTTTTGCTCGATCGGCCGCGTTTCCTTACCGACGCGCGTCGTTTTGCCGTCTTGAACGACTTCGTCCGGCGCGTGAACGACGACTTGAACCTTCGGAATCTCGATGATATGTCCGCACTTCGGACAGGGGCCCTTTTGACCTGCGAACTGATCGCCGACTTCGAACGACGTCATACAGCCGGAGCAGATAACTCGGATCGCCATTAATCTTTCCTTGCGTTGCGTTGGTTAAGGGACGAAAGCCGCCGCGTCGACGACGCGAACTCGGCGAAAAAGGGAAAAGCGAAGGGCGGAAACGTCGAAACGACCGCGCCTCCTTCATTTTAACGAGACGACGCGAAAATTTCAAGCCCGTTTTCCGTTTCTTTCGCGCGATTTCCGCCGCCGACGGCTCGACGAGTCGAGAGCCGACGTTAAAACAGGCAAACGGCGCGACGTCGGCAAAGCGCGAAAGAAACGGAAAACGCGTCAAGGTTTGAGGCGAGAAAGGCCCCGACGGGCGCGACGGCGGTTGAGTTCTTCGAGGCACTTCGGGACGGCGCCGAGGAACCGAACGATTTGACTCGCCGTCGTTTCGAGCGCGGCGGCGGTCGCGGGCAAGTTTTCGTCGTTCGCTTCGAAAACGTCGAAGAATTCCGAAACGAGAATCGCGTAATCGAAACTCGACGGCGCGACGCGGATTTTGCTCCCTTGCAACCGTTCAAACCAACGGAGCGAAGCGCGAGCATCGGCGGTCGCGGCGGTTTTTGACATTTCCAAGTTTTCTAAAGCGCCTAAATTAACGTCGGCGGGAGGGGCGAGACTCGCCGGAACGGGATTTCGAACGGTCAGCGCGATTTCGATTCGGAGCCGTTCGAGCGCGATTTTGCGGTTTTCGCCCTGATAGCGCCGTTCGGTCGCCTCGCCGACGAGTCCGGTCGCCGGATGATAAAAGCGAACCGCCGTTTCGACTTTGTTGCGGTTTTGCCCCCCGGGCCCGGAGCGGCGCAAACGCTCCATTCGGCAAGCGCGTTCGAGTTGTTCCGGTTCGAGGTAAACCGGCGAACGGGACGGCGAAACGGGAAAGTCCGAAGCGGAGGAAAGAGCGGGCGGCATTGCGGCGATTGCGAAAAATGGAAAGAGCGGAGGAACTTGGGGGACGCGGCGGGGAAAACGGCGTCGCGCTCAAAAAAGGAAAAGGCGAAACCTTCCGGCGCGCCGCGATAAAAAAACGCGAAACCGTCGGCGCAAACCGGGCGATTTCGCGTTAAATTGGGTAAAACGCGCGAAAAGGGGAAGGAAAAGCGCGAGCCGGCTCAAAATCGTTTTTTATTTTAAGCCGGAACGCTCGTTTCACTCCCGGGGCCGACGTAAAGACGACGGCTTCGCGTCGCCGTTCGATTAGAAGTGCAAACCGAACGGGTTGTCGCCGGCGTTCGAGAGACCGCCCTTGAGCGGGCCCTTCGGACGGTTTTTCTTGATGCGTTCGCGAACGGCGGCGGCTTCGGCTTCCGCTTGCGCTTCGGCGGCGGCTTCCGCGGCGGACGCTTCGGCGTCGCGTTGACGTTTCGCCTCTTCGCGCGGGTCGGGCGTCAAACGCTTGATCGACAAGGAAATCTTGCGTTTTTCGCGGTCGATCGAGAGGACTTGAACGTCGACGAAATCGCCGACTTGGAGCGCGTCCGAAACTTGCGCGATCCGTTTATAGCAAATTTCGCTGATGTGAACGAGCCCTTCGACGCCCGGCGCCAACTCGACGAACGCGCCGAACGCCATCAGGTTCGTAACGCGTCCGCGAACTTTGTCGCCTTCGACGAACGTTTCGTCGATCTTCTTCCAAGGATCGCTGTTCGCGTCTTTGTACGAGAGGGAAATGCGGTTGCGGTCGAGGTCGATTTTGGTAACGATAACGCTAATGCGTTCGCCTTCTTTGACGACTTCGGACGGGTCGGAGACGCGGCCCCAGCTCATTTCGGAGACCGGAAGGAAACCGTCGACGCCGCCGAGGTCGACGAACGCGCCGACGTTGATGATCTTGCGGACGAGACCTTCGCGGGTTTGGCCGACTTCGAGTTCCGACGTCGTCTTTTCGCGCATTTCTTCGCGTTCGCGCTCCATCAGGACGCGGCGGCTGACGACCAAGTTGCGGCGCTCCGGATTGACTTCGGTAACGACGCACTTCCAGCGTTCGCCGACGAATTGTTCGGCGTTTTCGACGAAGAACGGCGCGATTTGACCGTTCGGCATAAAGCCGCGGAGCCGCCCGACTTCGCATTCGAGACCGCCTTTGTTGGCGCCGGTAACGCGCGCTTCGACGATCGCGCCGACGGTAAGGCTAAGCCAGTCGCCGACTTCCGCCGCGGCCAACGGGAGCGAAACTTCGTAGACGCCGTCGTCGGCGTTGAAGCGGGAAACGACCGCGTCGAACTCTTGACCGACCGTCGGTTGCGCGTCTTCCGGGAATTGTTTCAGCGGGATAAGGCCGTGTTCGCGCCCGCCGACGTCGACGAAAACGGAATCGCGTTGGACGGCTTCGACGCGGCAACGGACTTTCGTCCCTTCTTCGAGCGCTTCGGCGCCGACGTTCGCTTTGTCGTTTTTCATCAGCGAGTCGAGCGATTCGCCGCTCAAGAGCGCGTTGAATTCGTCTTCGAGATCGTCCGAAAGACGAGCGCGACGGTTCGGCGTCGGAACGGACGAGAGCGGGCCGCGCGGCGCGGCGGTCGGACGTTCGCGGCGTTCGCGACGTTTGTCGTCTTTTTTACCGTCTTTGCCGTCGCGATTTTCGCCTTCGCGGCGACGTTTGTTTTCGTCGCGAATCGCGCCGAGGGGCGAGGAACGACGCGGCGCGCCTTCGCCGGCGTTCGCGGCGGCGCGTTTAACGCGTTCTTCGATGACGCTCGCGTCGACGACCGGGGCGTCCGCGTTCATCGCTTCGTAAGTGGCGAGCGGGGACGGCGCGGCGGCGTCGGCGGTTTGTTGGGCTTGTTGGACGGGTTCGACCGCGGACGCGGCTTGTTCGGCGTTGAGATTTTGCTCGTTGTTTTGCATCTTTAACGTTTAACCGACTTGACGGCGCGGAAAACGCGTCGTCGACTCAAGGTTGAAAAAACGGGAACGGCGTCGAAAAACGCGCGTTCGGGATTCTTGGGTATTAATGTTTGATTTTCGGCGCTCGAAAGCGTTCGTTTTTATCGGAAAAGAACGTTTTCGCCGCGTCGCCTGTTCGAGCGTCGCCGCGTCGAGGAACGGAGCGGGAAGGGGCGCCGACGCGACCGCAACCCGACGTTTCCTCATTTTACCGCAAACGACGCCTTTAAAAAGGGGGGCGTCGCGCGTTTCGTTTACGGGCCGACCGCGAAGCGCACCGGAAGGACGATTTCTTGCGTCGTTTCGGGCGTTTCGCCGACGGCGAAGACGATTTCGCCGAGCTGCTCTTTGCTCGGGCCCATAAAGGCGCCTTGCGGGGAGCCGGCCGGAACGCGAACGGTCGCGTCGACCATTCGAACCGGCGCGGCGGATTTTTGCAGTTCCTCCGGCGGATACGCGAACTCGACTTCAAGCCAAGCGGGACGAACGCTCTTGGCGCGCACCGTTTCGGCGTTGGTCGGGATTTTGTCGAAAATCGTCAAACGGATTTTTTCTTCGGTCGTTTCGCGCGACGAAACGGAGTCGAGGGTCAAATAACCGGTTCCTTTGTCGTCGTATCGGCGACCGGAAAGACGAACCGAATTCCCGGCGACTTGCCCGCCGACGACGATTTCCAACACCGGCGTTTTCGGACTGTTCGTGCGAACGCGAACGATCTCTTGAAACGCGCCCTGCGGCATGCCGGATTTAAGCGTCGCGACGCCCTTGAACAAGTTCGTCGTGTTCGAGAAAAGGTTGTGTTCGCGCTCTTTGTCGGTCAACTCGGCGAGGTCGGCCTTCTCGATTTTGAACTCGAGACGCGCGGAGTCCGCGACCTCGACGCCGAGAATTTCCAACGGGAACGGCGTTCCGTCGTCGTTGTGTTCGAAGCCGAAAAGACGGAAAGAACGCGTCGTTTCCGTCGTCGCCGAAGCGTTTTGGAAAGAAATTTCGTTCGGTTCGCAAACGATCGGCGCCGTGTAAAGGCCGCGAACGGAGAAATCGACTTCCGGCGCCTTCGGGTCGTTGGTCAAGACGCGAACGCCTTGGTTGAAGACGCCGCCGGAACGCGCCGCGTCCCATTTGAAGAGAACCGTCGCGGTTTCGCCGGGGCGAAGCGATTTATGCGAAATTTCGAAATCCGTGCAGAAACAGCCTTTGCCGCCGTTGGCGAGCGTCAACGTTTCGTCGCCGACGTTTTTAATTTTGAACGGGTGTTCGCCCTTTTCGTTCGCGACGCTCTTTTCGAGGATTCCGAAGTCGAACGACGTTTCGAGAACTTCGACGCGCGGGCCGAGTTTGGCGTCGGGCGCGTCGGGCGCGACCGAATCGGCGTTCGCGACGGCGGCGGTCGCCGCTTTCACCGTCGAATTAACTTCCATTTGAGGCGTCCAAAAACGGTAGTGCGACTTGAACTTGCCGATTCCGAAGCCAAGGCCGACGCCCAACAGAGCGCCGCATAAAACGGTCGCGACGATCGCGCGCATTCGCAAAACTCCTTCGACGTTTCGCAACGTCGCAAGAATTAAAAGGGGAAATTGGGGAAAAGTTTAACGTAAAAACGGCGCGACGCGCGTCCGCCGCCTCGACGCGTTCTCGGCGAAAAACGAAAGAACGGAGCGTCGAAAGCGGAGGCGCGTCGAGCGGTCGTCGAACCAAAATCACTCGATCGAGTATTGATCGGCGAGTTGGATGAACTTTTCGAGGTCGGCTTCGGACAACACGCCGCGACGTTCGATTTCGATCTTCGCTTCGCGGTTCGTCAGTTTTTCGCGCGCCGAAACGGAGATGCGCCCGGCTTTGTCGAAGGAGTAGGTAACTTCGATCGGCGTGCCCTTGGCGAGCCCTTCCGGGAAGAGAACGCGGCATTTGCCGAGGAGCGCGCAAGCGGTCGGATCCGGCGCGTCGCCTTCCATTACTTGAACGCTGACGCGGGTTTGACCGTCTTTATTCGTTTGGAACGTTTTCGAGATCGAGTACGGAAGCGTCGTGTTGCGCGAAATCATAATGTGGTTAATGATTTGCTTCGTCGTCGGATCGGTCGCGACGACGCCGAGGCCGTGCGAGTTGACGTCCTCTTCGCGAACGTTTTCGAGCATTTTGCGAACGCGTTCGCTCAGCTGCGTGTTCTCTTTGTTATATTGCGCTTCGAGGATCGCGGCGTGAATCGCGGCGCCGCGAGCGACGGCGGTGTGCGGGTTCAAGTCTTCGTGGATATAAGGCTTTTTACCGGTGAGTTTTTCGAGCATCGCCGGCACTTGCGGCATCAGCGTCGAACCGCCGATGAGAACGATCGCGTCGAGGTCGTCGAACGTCAGGCGCGCCGATTGAACGACGTATTCGGTCGTGTCGGCGGTGCGTTGCAGGAGGTCGTAAGTCAGGTTCTCGAAGAGTTCGCGCGAAACCGGAACGCTGAGCGACTTGCCTTCGTGGCGAACGGAAATCGACGCGTTTTCGCGTTCGGACAGGATGATCTTCGCGACGTCGCAGTCGTTGCGAAGAATTTGCATCGTTTTCGGGAATTGGTGCAGGTTGACGTTGTGTTTTTCGAGGAATTTTTCGCAAACGTAGTCGGCGAGGCGGTCGTTCCAGTCGACGCCGCCGAGCTTGACGTCGCCGTCGGTCGCGACGACGTGGAAGGAGTTCGACGAGTATTCGACGACCGTCGAGTCGAACGTCCCGCCGCCGAGGTCGTAAATGAGGATGCGGTGCGTTTCGGTGTGGTCGGCGCGACCCAAGTGGTTGCGGTGCCAAGCGTAGGTGAGGGCGGCCGCGGTCGGTTCGTTGATGATGCTGACGACGTTCAAACCGGCGATGCGCCCGGCGTCTTGCGTCGCTTTGCGGCGCGTGTCGTTGAAGTACGCCGGAACGGTGATGACGGCGTTAGCGATCGGGCCCAAGCGGCGTTCGCAGTCTTGCTTCAGTTTGCGAAGAATCAGCGACGAAACGAATTCCGGCGTAACGTCTTGACCGTCGAAGGTGCGGTGGTAACCGACGCCCATTTGACGCTTAATCCGTTCGACGACGTTTTCCGGGTCTTCCATCGCGGCGCGACTGCGGTTCGGGCCGACGATGACGTGTTTGCTTTCCGCGAGAAGAATGATACTTGCGGTTTCGACTTCGTCGTCTTCGTTCGGAATCGGCGTCGGTTCGCCTTCGTTGTCGACGATCGCCAACGTCGAGAAAGTCGTGCCCAAGTCGATGCCAACGGTATTGCCGTTTAAAAATTCCATATTCAACCTGCTTCGATTCGTTTCGGAAAAAAGTTCGTCGGTTCGCGAGTTTTTTCGACGCGTCGTCGGGCGCCGTTTTCCTTATTAATATATAAAAGGGGAAAAATCGTTAACAAGGCGAAACGGAGGGGAACCGAGGGAAACCGGAGCCGTTCGGCGCCGAGACGTTCGTCCGGAGGCGATTCGAGCCCGAGGACGTTCGCCGGTTCCGCCGCCCGCGCGTTTGGCGGAGCCGTTCGTCCGTTCGACGAACGCCGGGCCGACTTTAAGCGCGTCGCGCGAAAAAACTCTTCGCTATCCTCTATGCTAACCGTTTTTCCGTTCCGCGTCAAGGAAAAGTCCGCTTTTTCGTCGGAAAAACGAAATTTTTCTCCGCAAAATCCGCATAAAGCGACCTTTGCGCCCCGTTTGCGTTCCGTCGCGGCTTTCGAGCGGTTCGAAAAGCGGCGGAGCGGAGCGGCGAAACGGAGGGCGCGAGGTCGCGTCGAGGCGGGGGGCGCGTTATTTTTTCGACGGCGTTTTCGGCGCGTCGGTTTTTTTCGCGTCGATTTTGCCGTTTTCGTCCGTTTTTTCGTCGATCGGGTCGTCGCCGAAGAGATCGCCGCTGAAGAAGTCGTCTCCTTCTTGGTCGTTCTTTTCGAGCGTTTCGTCGTCGAGGACGCGCGGGCCGAGGTCGAACGGTTCGTCGGCGTCGGTCGAGTCGGCGTTTTCTTCCGAATTTTCCGCGTCTTTCGGTTCTTCCGCTTTTTCCGACGAGGGCGACGTTCGAACGGTGATCGTCGGCGCGAGCGGGTCGGCGGCGTCTTCGGGCGAATCGGCGTTTTCGGCTCCGTCGGCGTCGACTTCGAGTTCGGACGCGTTCGGGTCGGCTCCGGTTCCGGCGGCGGGCGCGTTCGGGTCGACGCCGATGGCGGCGCCGGCTTCGGACGCGACGTTCGGGTCGGCGGCGTTTTCCGCGTTCGGTTTCTTCGCGGCGTCGGTTTCCGCTTGCAGTTTTTTCAGCTCGTCGGCGGAGAGCGCTTCGCCGGAGTCGATCAAGAGATAACCGGCCCACCAGAACGGAAGGGCGTATTTCGGCGGCTCTTCGGAGCGACCCGGCGTTTTGAGGCGCGGCTCCTCGTCGAGAACGACGTCGCGTTTCATCAAGGCGAGGACGGCGTTTTTCCAAGCGTCCGCGACCGGCTGCGACTCGTAATTTTTGAGGAAGTCGGTCGACAGGTCGAACGCCGAACGACCGCCGGTTCGCCAACGGCTAAGGAGCATCGCGTCGGCTCCGGTCGACTGCGCCGCGAGAACCGGGAGGAAAAGCTCCGACCCGTCGCCGCCGTTTTTGAGCGCGTTTTCCGCCGGCGAGCGGAGCGCCGGGAGAACGATCAAACGCGGCGCGCCCCAAGGCGCCGGAATCCAATCGGCGACGCCGTGTCCGCGTCGAGCGTCGCTCGGAACGACCGGCGCCCAGTTCCAACCGTCCGCGACGATTTCGTCGAAAACGACGAGACGGCGCAAACGAGTCGCGTAAAGGGAGCCCGGGACGGATTTTAGCGCGCCGCGACGGAGGCCTTCGGTCTTCGAAACCGCTTGCGAAAGGCGGTCGAACGCCGCGTCGGTCGTTTCGCGCGTTTCTTTCGGGAAGGTTTCGCCGAGGAGAACGGTCGAGTCGACGAACGCGTTGCGCCCGAAGGCGTTCGGGAGCGCGAGCGCGACGGTCGCCGAATAGCGGATCGTCAAATCTTGCGCGCTAATCATCGGGACGAGCGTCGCTTCGTAAGCGTCGAGTTCTTCGCGTTCGCGAGCGGAGCGGCTCCGGCGGCGCGGTTTCGACTCGGCGGTCGTTTCGGCGTCGGAGGAGGCGGCGGGCGACGCGTCGTCGGTTTCTTTCGACGCGGTTTTTTCCGGCGTTTTTGATTTT
>JAFSFF010000411.1 GCA_017435375.1 Thermoguttaceae bacterium | reverse complement strand
CGGCGGTTGGGGCGCCTATACCTCTTGCGGCGCTTATAGCGGTTGGAACTCTTACAACGCTTGGAACTCTTCGTTCGGCGGCGGTTGCGGCTGCTATTGAGACGAACGAACGTTTCGAAAGAAAGATTTTTTAACGCTTAGGCGTTAAGATGCGCGCCTTGCTAAGAGGCGTCGCGAAATAGACGATTGAAACTTGCCGCTTGAAACGCGACGCCGTCGAGAACGCGCGTCGCGTTTTTTTGTCGGCGCGTTAGCGCGAAGCGGTTTGAGCGACCGCGCGGCAGTACGGGCAAATCGTCGAGCTTTCCGCGATTTCGACGAATTCCTTCATAACGCAAGCCGGGTTGGCGCAAGGAATAAGCGTCCTTGACGTTTGGTCGAGCGCGGAGGCCCACTGAGCCGCGCTCGGTCGCAGCGACGGGCAATGCAAACCGTCGACGAACGCTTGGCGGAAGAGATTGGCAAGCGGTTTGCCAAGGATCGTATAAGGCATGGCTTGCGTATCGTTCCAAGGCGCTTGCACGTCGTCGGGATCCAAGCGGTTGCTACCGTCGGTCGGATGCTCGATAAAGAGCGCGCGTTCGCCCATTTCCAAGCGGTCTTGGGTGTCGGCTTCATAACTGTATAAGGCGGAACCGTGCAACGGATGACGGTGGAACAAGAGCGTGTAGATCAAGACGGCCAGCGCGTGGCGGTCGGTTTCGCGACACGAGAGCTCTCTACCGGCGGCATTCGCTAAATGCATCGTTTGTACGACTTCCGGCGCGATGAAGTCCGGCGCGCCGAAAACTTTCGGAGGAAAAACGCCGGGAACGATCAAGGAGTCCGCGCCCAAAATGCAAAGGTCACGGTCTTTAGGACTGACGGGAAGGTTGTGGTAGCTCAAATCTCCGAGCGCGAAACCTGCGGCGTGCAAGCGTTCCACCGCGTTCGCCAACTTTTGGCAAATAGGGAGATAGTCGCCGAGCGCGCCCTTTTCGTCGTCCGGAATGAAACGGTTAAAAAGTTTGCTCGACGCGAACCATTTGGCGGACTTTTCTTGGCCTGTTATTTTACCGTCGGCGAAGTAGAAACGTTGCGGTATCGCAAGCGCGACGTAACCGAAACGACCGTTCCATTCGACGGTTTGGCTTGGAAAAATAAAAATGGCGTCGTCGGGGCGCGCGTTCTTTTGTTGAAACGCAACGATTTTTTCAAGTCGGCGACGGTCTTCTTCCGACGCGGGCTCGCGGTAAAACGCGACGACATAGTTGCGGTCGGGGAAAAGTAAACGTCTTTTAAACCGGTTCGTCGATAAATTGAATTGGCGAACCGTCGTTGGCGGAGAGCGTAACGACATTATGAGTCGCGGACATAACGTTTTTCTTTCAAGGTGGTGAAATAAGGTTCGGGCCGTGCCGTTTGGCAAGTCGGACGGCGCGAAAAAAACGCGGTTTCTTGCGCTTAACGTTCGAGCGTAAGGAACCGCGCGTCGAAACTGATTCAGGCGTTATCGAAGGAAGCGAACGTGCGCTTTACGACCGGCGATACCGTTGTCGCACAATCCGAGCTCCAAGCCGTCCCTAAGAACGAGAGCGCTCCCAGGCGGGATTGCTTGGCCGGTCGTTAAATCGCGCAATCCGTCAATTTTGAGATTGGCGAGGATCCACTGCCCTTGATGGAACGAGAGGTACCCGACCGGTTCTCTGTCTTCGACTTTCACCTTTTCGTTCGGCGTAACTTGCGGGTCGACGTGCCAAAGGTGAAGGCGCGTCCCGTGGAAGCCGACCAAACTGAGTTTTTCCGGACGATAAGCGGAGCCCTGTTTCTTGTAAAAGTCAAAAATAGGAACCGCGTTTTGGTAGCGCGTTCCGCAGTAGGGACACGCCAAAGAATCGGCTCGCGAGTTCAGGTCGAGGATAAAATGTTTTTGGCTGCAATTCGGGTTCGAACACGGAAGGAGCGAATCGCCGGTTTGTATGATCGCGTTTTCCCAATCGTTCGCGCTCGGGCGTTTTTGCCGGTCGTGCAGACCGTCGACGAACGCTTTGCGGAAGAGCTCGGCGAGCGATTTGCCAAGGATCGTGTAAGGCATAGCTTGCGTATCGTTCCAAGGCGGGTACTCTTCGTCGGGATCCAAGCGGTTGCTATCGTCGGTCGGATGTTCGATGAAGAGCGCGCGTTCGCCCATCTCCAACCGTTCTTGCTCGTCCCGATCTTGATGATGCTCCTTGCGCCCGCGTAGCGGATGACGGTGGAACAAGAACATGTAGATCAAGACGGCGAGCGCGTGGCGGTCGGTTTCGCGACATGGAAGCGCTCTACCGGCGTCGATCGGTAAATGCAACGTTTGAATGACTTCCGGCGCGATGAAGTCCGGCGTGCCGATAACGTCGGGCGGATATTTTCCGGGAACGACCAAACTGTCGCAGTCGATAATGCACGCTTCGCCGTCTTTCGGATTTACGAGGCAGTTTTTGTAGGAAAGGTCGCTGTGCGACAGCCCGGCGGCGTGAAGACGGCGCATACCTCGACTGAGCGTTAAGCAAGCGCGCAACGTCGAGGCGAGCGTGCCTTTTTCGTCGTCCGGAACAAAACGGTTAAAAAGTTTGCTCGACGCGAACCATTTGCCTTCCTTTTCTTTTCCCTTGAAGTTGCCCTCTTGGAAAACGAATTGGCTTCGGTAAGTCGGCGCGGTAATGCCGATTTGTCCATTGCGTTCGACGATGCGGTCGGGCCAGCAAAAAATATTTTTCCAGTAATCGCCGTAGGCGTCCATAAAAATATTTTGGTAATATTTGCCGACGACGTCGTCGAGGCGCGCGCGACCTTGAGCGTTGAGCGGGGCGCGGTACCAAGCGACGACGTAACTTTTATCGCGCGAAAAGTAAACGTCTTTCATCCCGCCTTGCCCGATCATAATGGAGTCGTCGAATTCGACCTGGGGATTGACGTTGGGCGCGGTTTTGACGGCGGTGAGTTTAACGATGGCCATTAGTTTTCTCCTTCGGGAGATTGAGAGGCTTGGGACGGGGCGTGTTTGGATTGCAAGGACTCTGACGATTCGGTTGACGGAGCGGACGATTCGGGCTGTTCGGACGACTCGCTCGACTCGGTCGGCGAAGCGGCAAACGCTTCCGGATTGAGGACGAGCAAAAGCGTACGGTCGTCGTGATTCCCTTTGATTTTGAAACGCAGACCTTGCGTTAAATTTTCGGCGCGTTGGGCGGGGTCGAGATTGGCGTTAAAAACGTTGTGGAAAATCTCGTCTTCTTGGCGCGCTTGCCAAAACTTTTGCCACGCTTCAAAAGCGCCGAGGTCGTTTTCGGTTTCGAAATACGGATCGGAGACGCCGTCGGTCGCCAACGCGAGCGCGTCGAAGTCGGAAACGAACGAGACGCGAACGCGGTTCTTGACGGCGGCTAGGTCGCGTATTTCTTCGGGCATGGTGAAGAACCGCGTTTGTCCGGCGAATTCGCCGCCGTCCGGCTTGCCGAGCGCAAGCGCGCGATCCTCGCCGTTCGGACGATAGAGCGCGAACCCTCCGTCGCCGATCCAGTACGAAAGGAGAACCCAACCGTCGTTGAATTTTTTGAGCGCGCCGCACAGGAGCGTCGTGTGATAATCGCGCAGTTCCGCTTTCTTTTCGTTCGGTTCGCCTTGTTGGTTGTTGCGTTCGTTAACTTCTTCGTAAATCGTATTAAGCGATTCGAAAAGCGCGTGTTGAAAAATTACCGGAACGAGCTCGGGCGCGCCGTTTCCGTCGAGGAAGGCGCGTTCGGGCGTTTTCGCGGCTTCGGCTCGGAATCGTTCGACCGCGAGCGCGAACGCGTCGGTGTTGGCCTTAAAATAATTCGCGAGTTTTTCGACGATCGTGTCGCAGGCGATTTTGGAACCTTTGCGCGAAAACTTCGCGGAGCCGGCGCCGTCGCCGACCGCGAAAAAGTTCCAACCGTCGATCGCGTCGAGTTTAACGGCGAACGAGTCGTCGCGAAACTTTCCGTCGTGTTCGTGCGAGCGTCCGCGTTGCGAAGCGACGAAAACGAATTTATCGGAGTCGAGCAGGGGCGCGGCGAGATTGTCGGCGTGGGGCGTTTGGTACGGCGCGTCTTTCGGCGGCTCGACGACTTTCCATAAATCCCAGGAATCCGCGTTAATGGTAAACGGCAGGCGACACGGTTCCGTAGAACCGCTAGTTTCTCCGTAACGCTTAAGGATCTCTTTGGCGTTAGGATTAGGGGCGAGGAGTAGACCGGGGGGGACGTTTGCGGAGCGGAGCTCATATTCTAGGATTTTATGGCACCGATATTGAAGCGTCAACTCGATTTCACCGTCGAACGGTTGAGTGGGAACGCCTTTGACGACGAGATCGTCCCCTTCGAGCGCGCAACTCAATCCGTGTTGTTCAAACTGCGGATCGACGACAACGCAAGAGAATTTAAACTTTGCCGGAACGTCGGGATTCATATTGAGCGTTTGACGGAACAACTCTCCAAGGCGGAGGACGTCGCGATAATGTTCCTTCGCTTTGGGATTGTTTAAACGTTCTTTTGGCAGATTTTGCGTCCAGAACTTGGAAATATCGACGTCTAAAACCTTCTTGCCCGCGTCGTCTAAATCCTCGGTCGCGTCAAGGGCGAGCGTAACGGTTAACCGCGGTTTCGGCGGCGTCGTCGGAGTCGCGGCGGGATGCATGTTCCACGGTTGCGGCGTCGTCGAAGTCGCGGCGGTGTTCATCCAATTCGGCGTAATGGGGGACTGCCGCGTCCTGTAAGTGTCGAAGCCGTTGTTCGCCCTTCCGAGCGTCGTCGTT
>JAFSFF010000410.1 GCA_017435375.1 Thermoguttaceae bacterium | reverse complement strand
AATCAATTACGGTTCGCGCCTTGAAATCGTCGACGCGGTTCGAGCGATCGTCGCGGAGCTTTCCGACCCGGCGTCGCGAGCGGCGGCGCTCGAACGAGCGGGCGTTTCGACCGTCGACGAGCTGATCGACGAAAACTATTTTGCGTCGCGCCTTTACGAACCGGACGCGCCCGACCCCGACCTTTTAATCCGAACCGGCGGCGAAATGCGGTTGAGCAACTACCTCCTTTGGCAGCTAAGTTATTCGGAGCTTTGGGTTACCGACGTTCTTTGGCCGGACTTTACGAAGGAAACGCTTTGGAACGCGATTCGCGCCTTCCAAAAACGCAAGCGTCGTTTCGGCGGACTCAACGCTCCGGAAAAAGCGGACGGCGTTCTTTAACCGCGCCTCGGTCGCATCGCCGAAACCGCGTCGTTTAACGACTTGCAAAACCTTTCGAAACCGCGTTTTCCCCGATGCGGTTTCCTTTTCTTTGTACCTGCAACACTTTTCAAATAATCAAAGAACATTTTCGACGCCGTTTTCAAAAAATCAAACGCCGACTTTTCTCGCCGCGACGCCCCAATTTCGCAAAATTTCGCGCCGTTTTGTTGAAACGCGCTCTTTCTTTTGATATAATCGACGTTAACGGCGTTTCGGTTCGTTCGCGACGCGCCGTCGATTTCGCGTTTTTCTTCCCTCTTTTCCCCCGCTCTTCGACATTTCGGAGGTTTTATGCGACGCTTCCCCTTTTTCCGCCGCTCTTTCCACCGCGTTATTTTCCTTGCAACCGTTTTTATTTCAAGCGTTTACAGCGTCGCGTTCGGCGCCGACGCTCCGCCGAGCGACGCGCTTTCCGCCGACTTCCGCGCGAAAATCGTCGACGACTGGCGCCGTCAAGAAACGACGTTCGGTCGCGAGTTCGGTTCCCGAGAATCGCTCGACGCCCTCAAACAACGCGCCGCCGACCTCCTCGACTACCTCGACGCCGAGGAAGCGACGACGCCCGCCCTCCGCGCTCGACTCGTCGCCGCGCTCGCCGACGCCGAAAAACTCCCGCCCGACGCCGACGCCGCTTCGACGCTAACCGCTTGCGAAACCTTGCGTTGGGCCGTTCGCGACGCGGCGCTCGCGAACCCGCTCGTCGCCGGAAAGAAGCTCCTTTTCGTCAAGAAAAACCGTTTCGTTTGTCAAATGTTGCACGAATATCTCGGCTATTATTACGAGTACGGCGGCATTTCCGGCGGCGGCCTCTTCGTCTTGGAAAACCCCGGTTTTTCCGACGCGACCCGCGAACTCGGTTCCGGCAAACTTCCGCGCGGCGTTTATCAAACGCCGTCCCTATCTTTCGACGGCAAAACGGTTTACTTCTCGTTCGCCGACCTTTCGCAAGTCCTGCCGGAAGACGCGCCCCTTCGCACGTCCCGCGACCTCGCCGGGTTCGGCCTTTGGGAACGCTTCCACGAAGATTACGAAAACCGCGAAACCGGCAAGTTTCACCTCTTCGCGCTCGATCTCGAAACCGAGACGCCGCGCCAACTTACGTTCGGGCCGTTCGACGACTTTTCGCCCCTTCCGCTTTCGGACGGTTCGCTCGGCTTCGTCTCGACGCGACGCGGCGGTTTCGTCCGTTGCAATTCGCATTGGGAACCGCTCCAAACGCATACGTTGCACCAACTTATGCCGGACGGCAAGACGATTCGCCGTCTCTCCTATCACGAAACGGACGAATGGCACCCGTCGCTAACACCCGACGGCAGAATCGTTTATACGCGTTGGGATTACGTTGACCGCGACGCCGCGAAACACCACGGTCTTTGGCTGACGAATCCGGACGGAACGAACGCGACAAGTCTTTTCGGCAACTACACTTACGAAGTCAACGCCTGTTATCAGGCGCGGGCGATTCCCGGTTCGAACAAATACGTCTTCATTATCGGCGGGCACCATTGGGTCGTCGGCGGGGCGCTCGCGCTTCTCGACCCGTCGCGCCTCCAATACGACGCGACGTCCGCCGAAGACTCGCTCGCGCCGATCGAGAATTTGTCGCCGGAAATCGCTTGGGCCGAGTCGCCGGACGAATGCCCGAAGTCCTATTATTACGCGCCTTACCCGCTTTCCGAAGACGTCTACTTCACGTCGTACAGCGCGGAGCCGCTCGGCGGAATGGCGTCGCCCGACCATCCGACGGAAACCGGGAAACTCGGGCTCTATTACCGCGACCGCTTCGGGAACCTCGAACTGTTGTTCGACGACCCGAACTTTTCTTGCCTTTGCCCGATTCCGCTCGAAGCGACGGACGCCCCGGCGCCGTTCCCAACCGCGCTCCCGGCGTCGGCGTTCGAACCGCGCGGCGAATTCGGAACGCAAAACGAGCCGTCGTCGGGACTTGCGACCGGGCCTTGGGCCGAGCTTTGGGAAACGCCCGCGCTTGACGCCGCGTCGCAAAGCAACGATGAAACAACGCTTGACGCCGCGTCGCGAAACAACGGCGCGCCGTCCGAACCGTTTGGAACCTTTTTCCTCGCCGACGTTTACGAAAGCCTCGCGCCGCTTCCGGAAGGGCGAAAAGTCGTCGAGTTGCGCGTCTTCCAGCTCTTGCCGAAATATCCCGATTTTCCCGGCAACGTTCCGGCGCTCGGGCACGCTTACGCGGAAAACGCCCGGCTTTACCTCGGTTCGGTTCCGGTCGAGCCGGACGGTTCCGCGCACTTTAAAGCGCCGTCGCGCAAGCCTTTATACTTCCAAGCGGTCGACGAAACCGGGCGCGCCGTTCAGACGATGCGGAGCGAAGTTTATCTTCAAGACGGCGAAAGTCGCGGTTGCGTCGGCTGCCACGAGCAAGCCGGTTACACGGGCCAAAACGTTGAAAAGCAAAGTCTTGCGCTCGCTCGCCCGGCGTCGGAAATCGCGCCGGGCCCGCGCGACGCCCGCCCGTTCTCCTTCCCGCGCTTGATCCAGCCGATTCTCGACCGCGCCTGCGTCTCCTGTCATCGCGGCGCCGACGCCAACGACGCAACCATTGAAAATAAAACGACTTCCGAAACATCCGTCGCGTCCGCGCAAGCCGTCGCGCCCGACTTGACCGGCGCCGTCGAAGGGGAGTTTACCCGTTCTTACGACGCCTTGAAGCCGTATTTGCGTTGGTACGAATGGGGCGGCGCGTCGATTCAACAGGTCGCGACGCTCCCGGGTCGCTGCGGCGCCGACGAAAGCCCGCTAACCGCGATTCTCGACGACGAAAATCACCGCGACCTGCCGAATTTCACCGACGCCGACCGGCGAACGCTTTACCTTT
>JAFSFF010000409.1 GCA_017435375.1 Thermoguttaceae bacterium | reverse complement strand
TTTCAACCGCCTTGTCGCCGCGACCTCTCGCCGGTTTTAGCGGTTGAAACGATTTTAACGCCCCGCTTCCGCCGCCTCGTCGTCCTTCTAAGTTCGACGCGGCGACGGCGGCGTCCCGCACTTTTTCCCGCTTCCCCATTTTAACAAAAAACCGCTATGTTCGCCGCTCGTTTTCTCCGCTTCGCCGCCCTTCTCGCCGCCGCGACGTTCCTTCCAACGTTCGCCGCCGCGCAAGACGCCCTCGCGACCGTTCCAACCGACAAAACCGTCCAAGTCGCCGCCAAGCGCCCGTTTCGCGGCGTTTGGGTCTCGACCGTCGGGAACATCGACTACCCGTCCAAGCCCGGCTTGAGCGCCGATCAACTGCGTTCCGAAGCCGACGCCCTCCTCGACCGCGCCGCCGAACTGCGTTTAACCGCCGTCGTTCTGCAAGTTCGACCGATGGGGGACGCGCTTTACCGTTCGAAAATTTACCCGGCGTCGAGTTTCGTTTCCGGCAAACAGGGCGTCGCGCCGGACGGCGATTTCGACCCGCTCGCCTATTGGGTCGACGGCGCGCACCGTCGCGGCCTGCAGCTGCACGCTTGGGTCAACCCTTACCGCGTTACGACCGGCGCCGCGCAGAAAAACGCCCTCGCCCCGACGAACCCCGCCGTTCTTCACCCGGAATGGACGTTCGAGCGCGACGGCAAAGTTTACCTAAACCCCGGAATCGCCGAAGTCCGCCGACTCGTTATCGCCGGAATGGTCGAAATCGTCGAAAATTACGACGTCGACGGGATTCACATCGACGACTATTTTTACCCGGCGCGCGATATGACGGAAGACCTCGACGCGTTCCGCCGCTTCCCCCGCGACTTTCACGACGTCGAAGATTGGCGCCGCGACAACGTCGACATTTTAATCCGCGACGCCGGCAAAGCGATTCGGGCGGCGCGCCCGGGCGTCGTTTGGGGCGTTAGTCCGGCGGGAATTTGGGCGAACAAGTCGAGCCATCCGCTTGGGAGCGACACGCGCGGCAACCAGTGTTATTTCAACCTTTACGCCGACGTCCGGCATTGGGTGAAGAGCGAATGGATCGACTACGTTACGCCGCAAATCTATTGGCATATCGGGTTCGAGATCGCCGAATTTAAGACGCTCGTCGACTGGTGGGCGGACGTCGCGGAAGGAACCGACGTCGCGCTTTATATCGGAACGGCGGCGTACCGCGTCGACCCGAACTCGAAGACGCCCGCTTGGCGCGACCCGCAAGAATTAACCCGTCAACTCGACTATATGGCGACGAAAGAGCGCGTCGACGGTCAAATATTCTTCACCGCGCGCAGTCTCGCCTCGGGAAAACCGGCGTCGGCGGCGCTCGAAGCGTATTCGGCGCAACATTGGGAAGCGCCGCGAGCGCAAGACGCGAAAAAGGGGAAATAATCCCGACAACCGGCGTCGACGCAGCGCGTCCAACTCGGCGCGACCGGCGTTGTTTCGTCGTTTCCCCTTTTCTCCGCTTTTTCCTCCTTTTTCGACGACGCGTCGGTTGTGCGCGTCGTCTTTTTTTCTCTTTTTCGCGCAAAATTAACGGCGAGTCGTTGTTTTTCGGCGGCAAAACTGTTATACTCAAGGGGCGAAATCGGGTCGCGGCGACGCGAGCGGCTCGGTTTCGCCCTTTATTTTTTCGTCAAAACCGTTTTTATCGTTTCAATTTAACGCAAACACGACGCGCGTCGTCGGAGGAGAAAGCGCAAATGTCGAGACCGCTGAGCAAAATCGCGCCCGATTGGTGGGACTACACGACCCTTGACCCGGAAATTTTGGCCGACGCCGCGAAACTAACGGAGGAAACGCTCTTCAAGCTGTCGCGTCCCGGTTTTACCGTCCATTATTACGAGACGCTGGAAGAGTTTTACCTCGCGGAGGCGCTCGAATACGTCGAGGCTTGGAAGGCGGCGACGGCGGACAATCCGGTCGGGATTTGCGGGCCGATCGGGCCGACGGAGCAGCTTCCGCTCGTCGCTCGCATCGTCAACGCGATCGAGCTGAACCTGAAACACGCGCACTTTTGGGGAATGGACGAATGGGTCGAAAACTGCGTCCCGGTCGGAACCGACCACCCGCTTTCGTTCGCGAAGGCCGACTTCGCGCTCTGTTTCGACCGGATCGACCCGAAACTGCGAATGCCGCTTGAAAACATTCACTTCCCGTCCGGCGATTTGGCGGCGTATTCGGCGACTTACGACTCGATTCGTTGCGCGACGATGCAAGGCGGTCAAGGCGACGTCAAGCACTGGGCGTTCAACGACCCGTTGCGTCGGGAAGGCGCTTACAAGGACGCGCCGCCGAGTCCGGAGGAATACCGTCGTTTGGCGACCCGCGTCGTCGACCTCCACCCGATCACGATCCTGCAAAACGCCCGCACGAGCGGCGGCGGTTACGTCGCGAACGTCCCGACGCAAGCCTGCACGGTCGGCCCGGTCGAGACTTGGAAGTCGGACAAAGTCAGCATTTGGCAAGCCGGGACGCACGACAACCCGTTCGGGATGCGCTTAACGGCGTTTATGATCGCGAACAAAATTTGCGACGCCGCCGTCCCGATGTCGCTCCTCGGCGACCACCCGAACGTCCATTTCCACTACTACCGCCCGGCGATCAAGAAAGTGGAAGCGGAAATGCACTAAACGGCGACTTTCCGACGGTTAAACCGCCCGTCGACGTTCGACGCGCCCCCCCGCCGCGCGAACGTCGACGGCGTTTCGACGCTCGAAACGTTCCGCGTCTGACGGCGTTTTGATTCCAAAATTAAAACAACGTTTTTCAAAACAACGCTCTTACCGCAAACGCGACGCCAAACTTGCGCGGTCGAAACGTCCCGCGTTTGACGACGTTTTTGATTTTAAAATTAAATCGCCGTTTTTCAAAAAGCGCTCCCCGCAAGCGCGACGCCGAATTTGCGCGGTCGAAACGTCCCGCGTTCGACGGCGTTTTTGATTTCAAAATAAAAACGCCGTTTTTCAAAAAAACGTTCCCCGCAAGCGCGACGCCGGTTTCCCCTTTCCGCTTTCTCGGCGTTCCCGTTTGTTTATTTTCCTTTTCTCCGCAACCGAGAGATTAACCGTTATGTCCCTAGGTCTTACCGCTTCCGAAAAAACGTTGAAAGACGTTTTTTGCGATAAATTTGATTTTATCGTTCCGTTTTACCAACGTCCTTACGCTTGGAAGGAAGCGCAAGCGCTGGAACTTTTTGAAGACCTTTGGGGTTATTTTCTCGAAACCGGCGACGATTCGGGCGCGGAACCTTATTTTCTCGGTTCGCTCGTTCTCATTCAAGGCGACGCGGCGACGGCGGAAATCGTCGACGGCCAACAGCGTTTAACAACGCTAACCATTTTATTAGCGGCGCTTAGAAATCAAGCGGAAGCGCCGAAAGTCCAAAACCAACTCGACGCGTTGTGCAACCGTCCCGCCGATTGGATTGAAGAAACTCCGGCGCGTCCCCGTTTGCAACTCCGCAAAATCGACCAACCGTTTTTCGAAAAATTCGTTCAACGCGCCGACGGTTTCGCCGCGCTCGACGACGTCGCGCCGGAAGAATTGGAGGAACTCGAATCCCGCAAAAATATTTTGCGCAACGCGCAAACGTTGCGCGCCGCCGTTCGTCGCTCGTTGACGTCGGACGACGACGTTCGAAAATTTAGCGTCTTTTTGTTAACGCGCTGCGTCTTCGCGGTCGTTAAGACGCCGTCGCAAGAATCGGCGTTTCGCGTCTTTAACGTCTTGAACAACCGCGGTTTGCCGTTGCTCCTTAGCGACGTGTTGAAAGCGGAAATCGTCGGCAAAATCCAAAACGACGAACGCGCCAAGACTTGGGAAAAGCTCGAACGCGCCCTCGGTCGCAAAGCGTTCAACGAGCTTTTCGGGCATATCCTCAAAATTTACCGCTACGACAATCCCAAGACGTCGCAATTAACCGCCTTTAAAGAAAGCGTCCTCGCGAATTTTCGAACGCCGGAAAAGTTGCAAGCGTTTTTCGACGGCGTTCTAACCCCTTGCGCGGAAAACGTTAAGCGACTCCGCGACTTAACGCTTAAATTTCCCCCGGGAGACAAAACGAAAGCGGCGACCAACCGCGTTCTCCGCTTTTTGAATCAAATCGAGTTTTCCGACTGGCTCCCGCCGGCGTTGGCGTTTTTACTCGAACGTCGGCGCGGCGCGTTCGCGGAGCTTTCGCTTCTCGAATTTTTCGAAAAGCTCGAACGGTTGAGCGCCGCCCTTTACTTTATCGGAACGATCGCGACGCGGCGTTTCGAGCGGTTCGCCGTCGTCGTTCGCGCCGTTAACTCCGGAGAAATCGGCGACTTGCGCGACGCGCTCGAGTTGCGTCCGGAGGAAAAGCGCGCCTTTTACGAACGCTTGACCGGCGACGTTTACGTCGATTTGTCGTCGAAAAAACGCAAATATCTCGTCTTGCGCCTCGACTCGTTCCTCGCCGAACAGGGCGTCGAGTACGATTGGGAAAACGCGACGCTCGAACACGTCCTTCCGCAAACGGCGACCGGCGATTATTGGACGAGCCGTTGGTCGGAGGACGAGCGCGACCGTTGGACGCATCGTCTCGCGAACCTCGTTCCGCTCTCGCAACGTCGCAACTCGAAAGCGAGCAACGCCGACTTCAAAACCAAACGCGACGCCTACTTTTTAGCGGACAAGAAGTCGTCCCCTTATCTCTTGACGACGCAACTTCTTAACGTCGACGACTGGACGCCGGAAATCGTCGCGCGCCGTCAAGCGGACTTGCTCGCAGTCCTCGACGACAACTGGCGACTCGACGGCGGCGCTCCGGTCGCGCTTGCGTTTTCCGAACCCGAGCAAGGCGCGCCGATCGAACGCCTCGAATTTTGGACGCGTTTCAAACGGAAGTTGGCGGCGATTAACGACTTCCCGACGCAAGCGCCGCGAAGTTACGGCGCGTTTGAAATCCGAATCGGAAAAAGCGGAATCAATCTCAGCTTGCGTTACGCGCCGACCGAAGGGCAAGTCGGGTTGCGAATTTACCTCGGCGCCCAAAAGATTCCCCTTTACCTCCCGACGCTCGAAGAACGCGCCGACGACTTGCAAACGCTCGCCGGAGAAACGCCGATTAACTGGAACGCCAATTGGAACCCGAACGGAATCGACCGCGTTATCCTCTTGAAAACGTTCGACTTCGACCCAACGAACGCCGCCGACGTCGACCGCGTTCTCGACGCATTAATCGACGCGACGTTGCGTTTCCGCGCTTACCTGCGCCAAGCGTTCGCCGAAGACTCGGCGGCGGAAAACGACGCTTGCTCGCTCGAAGAACTCGATTATTACGACGATTGCCGCGAACTCTTCGACGGCTTTCGCGCGGAACTCGCCCAACATTTTCCCGCGATAAAACAAGTAATTCGCAAGCGTTACGTCGTCTTTTGCGTTCAAAAAAACGTCGTTAACGTCGAGTTCCAAAAGCAAGGTTTGCGCCTACACGTCAACCTAAAATTCCCGGAAGTCGTCGACCCGGACGGCGTTTGCGTCGACTTAACCGACAAAGGGCATTGGGGTTCCGGCGACGTCGGCGTTTACGTTCGCACTCGCGACGACCTCGGCCCGGCGTTGCGCGTCGTCGAGCAGTCGTATCGCAAGAACTCTTAAAACGTTTCACCGCAATATTTTATTCAATCGTCCATTTTA
>JAFSFF010000043.1 GCA_017435375.1 Thermoguttaceae bacterium | reverse complement strand
GTTTGATTCGCGAAGCGACGGCGGCGAAACTCGGCGAAGCGTCGAAAGAACGAATCGCCGTCGGAACGAAATCGATCGAAGCGACCGTTCTGACCTTCCCGCCGGACGAAACGCATCCGACGGCGCGCAAAGCGTACTACGTCGCGCATCCCCAACTCCTGCTGGCGACCGACCAAAAATATCTCGCCGAGTTGCTGTTGCGCAAATTGGCCGGCGACACGAAAGTTTCCCTCGCGACGCAACCGGAATACCAAGCGATTATGCGCCGTTGTATTCAAGACGCGACGGCTTCGGGCGGCTCCGCGACGCCGCAAGTTCGTTTCTTCGGTCGACCGTTGGAAGCGGGCGAAGCGATTCGTTCGCTGACGCCGGCTTCGGAGCTGAACGCGCGCTCCCCGTTCGTCATTTTGGCGAAACAAGGTTTCGACGGAATCAAAGGCGTCGGCGGCGTTCTCGATTTCACGTCCGAAAACTTTGAAGCGATTTATCGCGTCAAGGTTTACATTCCGGAAGCGCCGACGCTCGCGCTGAAAATGCTCGCGTTCAACAACGTCGAGTCGCTGACGCCGCCTTCTTGGGTCGGCCCGAACGCGAACCGTTACACGACGCTCAACGTCAACGCGCTGACGGCGTTCAACAACTTCGGCCCGCTCTTCGACGAATTTTTGGAAACCGAAGGCGCTTGGAACGACGTTCTCGCGTCCCTCGAACAAGACCGCAACGGCCCGCAAGTCAACTTGGGTTCGGATCTTTTCGCGAACTTCGGTCGTCAATTCACGTCGACGAACGCGATCGACCCGAAAAGCGCCGACGACGGCGAAAAATACGTCGTTTCGCTGAACATTTTGGAAGGCAAAGAAGAAACGGCGCGCGAAACGCTGGGTCGCATGTTCAATTCCGACCCGGACTTTGTCGCGTTGGAACTCGACGGTCAATCTTTCTGGCAATACGCGCCCAACGGCGGCGCCGCCGACGCGACCGCCTCGTCGACGCGTCGCGTTCCGACTCGTCCGACTCGCCCGACGCGTCCGACGCAACCGTCGGCGCGTTCGCGCGTTTCCTCGACGACGCCCGGCCCGGAAACGGAAATCATCGAAGGCGCGGTTTTTGGCGTCGCGAACGGTTGACTTTTCGTTTCGAACGACGTCCAATATTTGCGCGCTAAACTTAAGGAAGCGGAAGCGGGCGCGGCGACGATTATGGATTCTCCGGAACACGCGCGCGCTCTTTCGTTGTTGGCCTCCGAAACGCGCAAGACGAACGGTCTCTTCCTGCAAGGGTACGCTCGCAACGTCGACGGTTTGCGCGCGAACTACGAGCTGTTCCGCCAGGGCAAAACGCCTGAAGGCAAAACGATCACCTCGAAACTTTTAAAAGCGATTTTGAGTTCGCCGGATCAACGTTACGATTCGCAAAAAATCGACGGTTCGGCGTTGCCTCCGTTCGACGAAGCGAACGTTCAAGTCGGCGCGAGCGCGTTTTTCGGCGCGGTCGAGTCGGACGGTTACTTCTTTAAGGGTTTCTCGACGCGTTCGAAATAACGTTTTTTCGTCGGCGCGTCGCCTTTAGCGCTTGCCGCTTTCGCCGACGTTCTCCGCTTGCTCGCGCGAGAACGTCGGCTTTTTTACGCCTTATTCTCTACGCTCGCGCTCGTTTTGTCGGACGGTTCGCAACCTTTTAAGGAGAGGAACGAAAGAGCGAACAACGAAACGCCGCTTCGGACGCGTTCGCTCGCCAAAACGCTCCCGGTAGAACCCGGCAAAACCGGCAAAACCGGCAAAACCAGACAAAACCCGGCAAAATCGGTAAAACCTAGAAACTCCGTAAAAATAGGGATAAAAAAAGCCTCGAACGTCTCCGTTCAAGGCTTGGCAAGTAGGGGCGGTAGGACTCGAACCCACGACCAAGGGATTATGAGTCCCCTGCTCTAACCGACTGAGCTACGCCCCCGGCGAAAAGACGTTCGTCTAAAAACGACTTTCACTTTCGTTATTTTAGCGCGTTTTGACGACGCGTCAAGGGGGCGCCTCATTTTCTTGCGAACAGCCGTCGCTACAAGCCGACCTACTCGCAACTTATTCAAACGTCAAACGCTACGTCGCGGCGCTTGGTTCGACGCGCGTTCGGCGATTCAAAAAGCGTTCGTTCGCGACGCGGTTCCGGCGCCGCTCGTCAAAACGCCCGAACCGCTCGTTTGCGTCGCGACGGACGTCGACAAACCGTTGGCGCGAGGAATCCAAATCGTCGCGCGACGCTCGCCGACGTTCGATTCAACGACGCCACGATTATTTTGCGCCGCTTGCGCATTTCGATTATTTGGCGCGACTTGCCTCGTTTCGCCAAATCGTC
Source organism: Thermoguttaceae bacterium (assembly GCA_017435375.1). GTDB lineage: Bacteria > Planctomycetota > Planctomycetia > Pirellulales > Thermoguttaceae > RUG369. The sequence goes on along the minus strand of JAFSFF010000043.1, from coordinate 12,371 downwards.
GACTTCGATCGCTTCGAACGCCCGCCGGAATCGCCCGACCTTCCTCGACGTCCGCCGAGGTCGGTTCCACTCGTTTTTCCCGTCCGCGAATCGCTATACTCTCGTTATTTTGCGCGCTTTTCGCGTCGCGTCCCCAACTTCGCACGCCGTCGAAAACCTCGCCCAACGTCGACTTCCACTTCGAAGGTTGCGCGTTCGGTTCGTCGTTTTGCGCACGCGACGTCGGTTCGCTAATTCGATCTCGCCCCAAAACGCCGCCGCGACTCGCCAACATCTCTTCTTGACGCCATTCGTCGAAATCGCGAAGTTTCGGCGTCGGCGGAAGTTGCGCCGGTCGATTCGCCGCGTCCCACTTGCCGACCCAAGCGACCCATTCAAGTTGCAAATCGCCAAGCGAACGCCCTTCGTAATAGCGTCGCAAAGCCGCGTTCCAGTCGTTCGAACGCGCGCCCTCTTTCGCAAATTCGACCAAGCGCCTGCGTCCGCCGATCAAAATCAAGTATTCGCAAACGGAAAACGCCTGCGAGTAAAAAGGCATCAACTCTTCCGGGTATTCCGTCATCGCAACCATATCGTTGAACGCGATTCCCTTGCGCGAGTGCAGAAAGTCCGCCAACATAAGACGATAGTTCGTTCGTTCGACGTCCGCTTCGACCGACGTCGCCATTCCTTCGTCGATCCAACGCGGCGCCTGCGCTCGTAAATACGACGCTAAAACCGTGTGCGTTATCTCGTGCGGCAAGACCGAATCAAGAACGCGCTCCTCCGTCCCTTGCACCGTCATCTTCCAATCGAAGACTTCGTCGTTGCAACAAGTGAAAACGGTCGCGCCGCCCGCGCCGAGCGTCGGGCCCGTTTCAACCGTTATAACGCAAGGACTCGACCATCTTTGCAACTCTTCGCCGAGCCATAAAATCGCCAAATTCCGCCTATATTGTTCGGCGGCGTCGCCAACTCTACGCGCAAAAACCTCGGTATCGGCGTTAACGATAAAATTAGGGGTTCGATAAGTCGCCGCCCAAACGTTCGCCGTCGCGCCCAAAAGAAGCGCCGCCGTTAAAAAAAGAGTCGAAGCGAAAGACGCGACGCCGCGTTGCGCCGTCGATCGTCGAGAATACGACGCGCGACGATTTTCCCGTCGCCCTAAAAGAAGTCGAGCTTCCCTGCTCACCCAAACCTCCTGTTTTACTTCTTTAAGCGTCAAAAGCGCAACCGTTTACACGCCGTTTTCCGCGGAGCTTTTCGTCGGCTCCACGTCCGCAATCCTTCGCGATCCGGTTCCGTTTCCTAACTCGCCTCGTCCTAAGGCGCCGGAACCTTTCAACGTTAAAACGACCCGAGAGCTTCTCCCTCGACCTTTGACGCGAAGAACACTTTACAGAAAATTACGAAGTTAAGGAAGAGCGTTTTAAGAAAAAACGAGAAAAAATGCAAAAAAAACCTAAAGTAACGCCAAAAGCGCGCCGAAAACGCGTTTTTCCCTCGAGACGTCAAAACAAAAACGCGTTTACGCCGCGCTTTATCAATAAAGCGACAGGACGACTTTATCAAAAGTCGCTCAATTCAATTTCTCGCCGCGACGTTAACGACTCGAGAACCGCGAAACAAGCCAACGTTTCTCGCAACGCGTCGCGAACCGGAATCGGCCCGGCTTTTCCGGCGAGCGTCGCGTCAAAAAGCGCCGCCAACATTTCTTTTTGCCCTTTATTTTGCCTATTTTTCTTAACCTGACGTCCGCCGTTCGCGCCAAACGTTTCCAAGCGGCAAAAATCGTCCAAAATTTGGGTCGTTCCGCCTTGATAAACTTCGACGCGCTCCTTAGCGAGCCCTTTCGCGCCGTTGGCGAAGTAATGAATCGTTCCGATCGAGCCGTTTTCAAAGCGCAACGAAACCGACAAAACGTCGTTTAAAGCGTTAGGATCGGGCGTCGCGGTCGCGAAAACGGCGCAAGGGAGCGAAGAATTGAGCCAACTCAAAAAATCGACGAAGTGGCAAACTTCGCCCAAAACGCGCCCTCCCCCTAATTTAACGTCTTGAATCCAAGAGTCTTTCGGAATCGCTCCGGCGTTGACGCGATAAATCGCCGACGTCGGCGCTCCGGCGGTCAATTTTCGCTTCATTTCAACCGCAAGAGGCGCGAAACGACGATTGAAACCGACGGTCAAGCTCGGCGCCGCCCCCTTCCTTTGGCGCGTTTCGACGTTTTCTCTCCGTTGAAAACCGTTATTTTCGCCCCAATCTTCATTTTTAGCGTCGTGTTTCTTATTTCCCTCCCGCTTTTCTTCGTTCAACGCGCCGACTTCCGCCAACGTTCGCCGAATTTCCGCCCATTCGTCGAGCGTCAAACAAAGCGGCTTTTCGACAAAAACATTTTTGCCGTTTTTCAACGCCTCCAAAGCGTATTGGGCGTGCGAGTCGTGCCGCGTCGCGACAAAAACCAAATCGACGTCCGCGTTTTGAAAAATATCTTCCGTTTTTGAAACGCAACACTTAAATCGAAACTTTTCGGCGACGCGCTTCGAGGTCGCGCCTCCGTTCGTTAAAACGGCGATCCGCGCAATATCCGTCCGTTTCGGCAAATTAGGCAAAATATTCCCTTGCGCGTAACTCCCGGCGCCGATAAAACCGACGCCTAACGTCGACTCGGGAAGCGTTCGGACGGCGCGACGCTCGGAAACGCCCGTCGCGTTTTTTTGCCCAAATTCCGCGTTTCCTCTTTCTTCGCCGTTCGTCGCGACGCTTGCGACCGTCGCTTTCCCTTTAATCCGCGCGCCCTTCGGTTCGGAAACGCTAATCGGGGAAAAGTCGACCGGTTTTTCGACGTCGTATTTCAAAAGAACGCCTAAAAACGGTTCTTCTCGCTTCAAAATCAAATCGTACGCTTTCGGCGATTCTTCAAACGGAAATTGGTGCGTCGCCATTTTGTCGACGCTAATCTTTTTTTGCGCCAACAACTCTTGAAAAGCCGCCATATTCCGATTTTCCGTCCAACGCACGTAAGCCGCCGGATACTCTTCGCCGCGCTCCTCGTACCCTAGGTCGTATCGCCCCGGCCCGTACGAGCAGGCCATCCGCAACTCCAACTCTTTGCGATAGTAAAACGGGTCGCGGTCGAAACCGGTCGGCGCCGCGCCCAACATTACGACGCGTCCTCGCTTGCGCGCAATCTCTCCCGCGAAATTTATCGGGTCGAGGCTCGACGTTCCGGCGGCGATAATAACCGCGTCGACGCCGAGTCCGTCGGTTCGCGCGAAAATTTCCGAAACGAGCGCCGATTCGTCGCGCCGCCAAACCGCCTCGCAAGCGTTCGCAACGCGCGCCGACTCGACCGCCGCGGCGTCGACGTCGACTCCAAAGGTTCGAACGCCGCTCGCTTTCAGCAATTCCGCCGCAAGTCGCCCAAGGAGTCCAAGCCCGATAATCGCGCAAGTTTCGCCAAGCCGCAAATCCGCTTGACGCGTTCCCTGCAGCGCGATCGCCCCCAACGTGTTGAACGCCGCGTCTCGTAAGTCGGCGTTCGGCCGCAACTTAACGCAAAGATTTTTCGGAACCGCGACGATCTCGGCGTGATTCGCGTATCCGACGCCGGCGCAAGCGACCAAATCGCCGACCGCGAAACCTTCGACGCCCTCGCCGACCGCGATCGCCTCGCCCGCGCAGCTGTATCCGAGCGGCGAATAAGCGTCCAGTTTTTTCATTACCGCGCGATAAGTCGCGACCGCGCCCTGTCGCCGGAACATTTCGAGAACCGCTTTCGCCTCTTTCGGTCGCTCTTTCGCCTTCGCCAAGAGGCTCTTGCGCGCCGACTTCACCGTCGTTCCCTCGGTGCCGGGACTGACCAACGAATAATGATTCCGCACGAGAATCATACCGGGCCCCAAAAGCGGAACCGGAACTTCTTCGACCGCCATTTTCCCGTCGAGCAACTTTTGCGCGAGTAATTCCATCGCCTTTTCCTCTTAGCTTAAACCGATAAAATCGCCGGATTCCTTGAACTCGCCTTCCGACGCGTCCCCTTTTTTCGCTAAATCCGCTAAAATCCCGACAAGAACTCGTTAAATTATCGACCGACGCGACGTTTTTGTTCACCGAATAATCGTCAAAAGCCTTAAAATCGGCTAAACGCTTCTCAACGCTTTCCCCAAACGCAAAAACGCCGTCCGTTTGCGCGGCGCCCATTATTAATAACGCTCAAACGCAAACGAACGGCGTTCGTCGTCGTTCTTCCCAACGGCTTTATTTTAAAAACGCGACTTTATCGGAGTAGGCTCGCGTTATCCGCTTACCTTATTCCGTTTTTTCGGTAAATTCAATATTTTCGGCAAAATCCTCAATCCGAACGCAAGCCGCGTCTTTGCCGATCTTTTCGCCAAAATAAACGATATTTTCGAAACGCAAACCGTTAACGTCGCTCGTTTCCGACGCGCCTTTAACGAAAATCATCCCGTTAAAATTTCCTTTTTCGCCCCAAACGTTAAAGTCGGCAAAACAGCAGTCCTTCAAGCGACCGGGCGTCGGGTTTTCAAAAGCGCCGTAACTACAGCTCATCGGTTTCGCCATCAACGCAATTATATCGCCGCCGTCCGCGCGAACGCTAAAGTTTTCAAAGCGACAGTTTTCCATTGTCATTTCTTGATTCGGTTGCAACCAAATCAGCGCGTTCGCCCAGTACTCGCTCGGGTCGCGATAATTGACGCTATAATACAAAATATCGACATTCTTTGCGCAAATCGCCCGCATTCCGGCGCACTCGCACTCGTACCCGACGCGGAAAATATTGGCGCGATCGGTCCAAAAAACGCAATCCTCGACCGCAATATTCTCGCAGGCGGCGCCCCCGGCGATCATCCCCTTAACGGCGATCGAATCGTCTTGTGTGCGGAAGAAACAGTTTTTAACGATTATATTGCGCGAATTAACCAAATCAAGCGCGTCGTCGTTGATCATCCGCGAACCGCAAATCTTCACTCCGTCGATCGTCGCGCCGTCGCAGTTCCAAAGAACGAACGTCCAACTCCAAGGATTGCGGAAGGTTATGTCGCGAACGGTCAAGTTTTCGCAGTCGACGCAATCCAACATAAAGCGCCCCGGCCCGTTAAAACGCGGCGACTCTTCGCCCGCCAAGATTCCGCGTCCGCGAACGACGATATTCTTCCCGCGAGCGAGAACGGCGCCCTTAACGACCGCGCCGCCGGCGAGGTAAAGCGTTTGCCCGTCCGTCAACTCGATTTTCCCCGGTCGATGAACGCCGGGCCCGAAGTAAACGACGTTCGCGTCCCCCGGTTTCGGCGCGTCGATTTCCGGCGCGTTACCAAAAATCAGCAACGGTTTTACCCGTTTGTTCGGCTCAAAAGAAATTTGAAACGGTTTATCCTCTTAAATAATCGTCTTTTCCGCGGTTTGCTCGACGAATTTAACCCAAAAACGCTCCGGAGCGACGGTCGCGGCGGCCAAAGAAAACGGCGCCGAAATTTCAATTTTTACCTTGCCTTCGAAATCAAACGACGTAAAATAATATTCGCCGCTTCCCGCCTCTTGGTCTTGCGCGGAATAAATATCGAGCGGTTTTCCGTCGACCTTAACGACGTACGCGCCTTCGACCGCTTCGCCTTGCGGCGCCGGATAAATCGTCGTCTCGGCGCGAACGCCGACGCTCGTCCAAACCAACGCCGCCGCGACAACGACGCTCAACCGCCAAAATCCGTTTTTCTTCCCCATTTTTCGCTCCTTAAATCGCAAAAAGGTTAACCGCGCGTTTTTGCGTCGTCGTCATTCCCCTTGCTAATTATCGCCGACAATATATTAACAAAACTAATAACCGGCAATCGAGCAAATAAGCGACGCTCAACACTTGCAATTCATTTTAGCGAACGGAAACCGGCGAGTCAAGAAATTTCTTCGGCGACGAGCCAAAATTTACCCGACGCTTCCCCCAATCGTCTCCATTTCGATTTTCGGCGTCATTGGGTCGAAATTTTCAGCGGCGTTTTTCCTATTTTCGTTCGAAACGGCTTTTCAACAACACGAAACTCGCAATCAAGCGCTAAATTCTGAAAATCAAACGCTTTTTCCAACTCCTCCGAAGTCGTTTCGCGACGCGGCGTTACCCAAAAGATCGCGGCGCCGGGCGAGCGTTGCTCCACTTGAACGCACCGAACGAGTTCCCAAGTTTCGCGGCGACACGAGAGATTCAAATGGGTGATCGAAAACTTCTCGCCGTTTTTGTCGACAAGAAAATCGCCGATTCGTCCTTCTAAAATTTCAAACGATTTTAAAATTCCGTCCTCTTTTTCAATCACCTTCACCCCGTCGTCGACTCGATAACGAATCAACGGCGACGCGAAATTCCAATACGCCGTTCCGACCAGAGACTCAAAACCGTCGGCGTCGCGAACCGTTTCGCAAAACCCGTACGACTGAAACGGTTCGTAAAGCCCCGCCCGACGGCGTTCCGGCGCTAAAATCGCGCGCTCGGCGTGTCCGTACCAAGAAATCGTCGGTTTTCCGGTCGTTCGTTCGATCGTTTCGCGAAAGATCGGGCTCGGAAACTCGGACGCGAGAAAAGTTCCGCGCAAGTTTTCCCGCAACGCGTCGAGAACCGCCGGATTTTCCGTTTCACAAAACGATAAAAACTCCGAAAAAGCGCTCGGATAACCGCGCAAATATTTGATTTTTCGAACTCTTTTAGGCAAATTCAAAAACGCGGCGCTAAGAATTTCGCGCGAAAAATAAATATTCAAAACGACTTCGTGTCGAAGTCCGTTGTAAAAGATCGGCGGCGCCTCCGGTTCCAACGCGACGCTCAACTTCAAGTCGGCTTGTCCGAATCCAAGGCGCCCCCATATCCAGTGCATATGCGCCCATTCGTTCCCTATTTGCCGCTTGTCGGAGTAAAAAAGGAACGGTTCGCCGCTCGAACCGCCGGTAAAAGTCGCCGAGCGTCCCGCGATCTTTCGCGACCGTTTTTCCAACTCGTATTCCTGCAAAAGCGCCTTCGTAACGATCGGAATCTTGCCGAGGTCTTCAAAGGAACGCAACTCGGCGACGTCAAACCCGTTTTCGGCGTAAAAGTCGCGATAAAACGGAACCTCGCGCGCCGCAATCTCCGCGACTCGACGCACTCGTTGAAAGATAAAATCCCGTTTTTCTTCGGGCGACGCTTCTTCCTCAAACCAACGCCGCGTCGCTTGCGCTCGCCGATAATCTTTCCCGAACCCCGGTCGAATCGAATACGGAATTTTCGCCAACCCCGCGCCGATTGAAAACGGCGTTTTCGTTAGCGTTTTCTTTAAACAAGAAACAAGTTCCATTATTACTATTTTTATCGTTTTTATTTAAAAATCAATCGAGCGCGGCGCGATAAATTTTCATCAACGTCTCGAAATTCTTTTGCGGCGAATACAAACGCTCGTATCGTCGCCTCGCGTTCTCGCCCAAGCGTCGGCAAAAATCCGGATCGCCGATCAAACGTCGCGCGGCGCGACGAAAATCGTCGACGTTTCTCGATTCAAAGAGGAGCCCCGTTTCGCCGTCGATCGTCATTTCGGCCCGGCCGCCTAATCGCGACGCCAGCGCGGGCGTCCCCAACGCGGCGGCCTCCAAGATCGTCATCGGAAACCCTTCGTAACAAATCGACGGAAAAACGAGAAACCGGGCGCTTTGCGTCAACTTTAAGACCTCGTCCCGCGTTTTTCCTCCGACAAATCGAACGTTCGCCGGCGCGTTTCGCCGAACCGCCTCCCCCTCCGGGCCGTCGCCGACGACCGTCAACGGAAAGTCGAGACCGCGCCAAGCCTCCGTTAAAAAACGAATCCCTTTTTCCGACGAAAGCCGTCCGACAAAAATCGCGCCCGTTCTTTTTTCATTTTCGCCGAACGCCAAACCGGCTTCGCTCCGTTCTTCTCCTCTTTTCGAATCGGAAGCGCCCCGATCGAGCGGATCAAAAATAAAATTGGGCTTCACCCAAATTCGCTCTTCCGGCAGCCCGCCTTCGACAAATCGCCTCTTTGAAAACTCCGTTAACGCGACAAAAACATCGACGTTTTCTAAAATTTCCTTTTTGGTTTCAAAATAAAGAAGGCCCTGTAAAATTCGCGTCGACATTTTCGAAGCGCAGCCGCGACGCCAAAAAATACGCGTCGGATTTTTGCGCAAACATTCTTCGCAAATTTCGTTTTCTCGCCGTAATTGCCCGCCCGGACAAATCAGTCGATAATTATGCAACGTCAACACGGTTTTAACGCCGCAATCCTTCGCCGCCTTAAAAATCGACGGCGTCAGCACATACTTATAGTTGTGCGCGTGAAGTATTTGCGGACGTTTTTCTTTTATCAGCTCGACGACTTCGCGATAGATTTCGTCGGAACGCCCCAACCGGAACGGCAGGGTCGCCTTTTTCCAAGGGCTCCACCGCGATATTTCCGAATTACTTCGCTCAAAAGTCGTTACGTCGCAACCGTTTAGCCGAAGCAGTTCCGTTTCCTGCTCAAAAACGGTCGCTTCGCCGCCGGCGGCTCGGTCGCCGTAAAAATTATGCGCGACAATCGCTTTTAACTTCACGTTCATTCTCCGGTTGCTTTCTTTCGAGGTTCGAACGCGCCTCGTCTTGCGTCGACGCAATTCCTTTCCGTCCAAGGCCGCTCGTCTCCGCTTCGCGCGCTTTTTTCGCCAAGAGCGCGACTTTTCGTCAATCGTAATTTGCGCCTCGCGATTCGCGCCGCGTCCCCAATTCCTCTCGCTCGTTCTCGTCGAAATCGTCGGCCTCGCTCTCCTCCTCTTCCTCCCAATACTCTTCTAACTCGCGACGATTCGCCAACGCCCACGCCGCTTCGTTCGCCATACGCTTTCGCTCCCAAAGCGCTTGTTTCACGCGAACTTGCGACGTCCAATAATACTGCGTCGCAATCAACATAAAGTAAACGTAAGTCGCTTGGAACATTCCCGTGCAAAGTCCCGTCAGCACAACGAAAATCGCCGTCGAGAGTAAAAAATAATTCTCGACCGCGTATCTCGGAACGCGCTTGCGAAAACTCAACACCGAACCGACCGCCCAAAGATACAAAACGCCGCCGACAATTCCATACGCGATCGCAAAGTCGAGCGCGTCGTTATGCATCCCGATGCGCGTTCCGATCTCTTCGTACATCATTTCTTGCATCTGAAAAACGCCGCGTCCGAACCAAAGCACTTCGCTCGACGGCGGATCGGCGAGGCATCGCCCCGCGATTTCAATCATCGCGACGCGCCCGCTCCCTTTGTCGGAAACTACCGTTTCCCAACGCGTTACAAACCGGCTTCCGTATCCGGAAGAAATAAAGAGCGTAAACGCGAACAAAATTCCCAGCAACGCGCCCGCCGCTTTAAAACGCTTTTTATGCAAACACGCCGACAAAGCGAAACAATAAGCGACCGCGACGCCCAGTTGCGAAGCGCGGTTATAACTGCCCAAAACCACCGCGATCCCAGCTAAACCGGTCGCCGCGTAGAGCAGTTTTAGGCGACGTTTCGTCAAAAACCAATACGTCGACAACGCGACGCCCAACACGACAAAAGCCACGACGGTTTTGCCCGACACGTCGGCCGAACCGGTCGTCGCCGCCACGTTAGAGTAAGTGGAAGCCAAACCGTTCCGGAATCCCCAAATCGTTCCCCAAAGGGCGATCGCGCACTGACTTGTCGCGCCGATCCAAAAAGATTTCGCTAAACGCTCCCAAAATTTGGGCTCCAAGTCAATATGACGCAACGTCGCGGCCAACCAAAACCACGACAAAAACCGAGCGCTATAAACGATTTCGGAAAACTGATTTTCCGCCGCGTAAAACAAAGCGAAATAAATCGCCGCGCACGTAAAATAAACGAGCGAAATCGTCCAAACGTCGACGTAATCTTTTAGACTTTGCGCTTTACGACGAAACTTCCACAAATACGCGAGCGCCAAAATCGGCAACGCTTGAAAAAGCTGAACGACAAACGTCCCCGTTTCCGCTCCGGTCATAAAACAATGCACTACAAGAGGATACGACAACGCGTACAAACACAAGACGTTCAACGAAAGATTTTTCAACGAAACGCTATTTTTAAAAAACTGAACGTCCATTTATCGTTTGCTTTCATTTTCAGCGTCGCGCCCGTTCGATTTTTCCCGTCGTCGAGCCAAGCGACAAGTTGTCGTCGTCGCCTTTTTAATTCTCTTCGTCCGCCAACGGTCTCCAAAGTTCCGCCCAATCGAAGCGCAAACGCTCCTTGGAAAAGCGCTTCGAAACCGCTAACGAAAACGCGTTAACATTACTCTCCGTCGGTAGTTCCAACGCGGCGCAAATCGCCTCGGCGTACGTTTCCGGGTCGCGAGTTCGAACGACAAAACCGTTTTTCCCGTCGACCACCGTCTCCGAAACGCCGCTAACGTCTGTCGCGACAAACCTTTTTCCGCAAGCCAACGCTTCCGTCGAGGCGACCGACCAGCCTTCGCGCAACGACGAAATCAGATAAACGTCGGACGCGACGAGGCGACGACGCACTTCGCTCGGCGGCAAAAACCCCTCGAGCCGCGTTTCGTTTTGAATCCCTAATTCTTGTACGCTCCGTTCAATTTTAGCGCGATCCTCTCCGTCTCCGACAAAAATCAATTTAGGCGCCGGAAACTTTTTTTTCAAAATCGCCAACGCGTCGAGCGCCAAATCCCACCCTTTAATCCAAGACAAACGTCCGGCGAGGAGCAAACGAGGGTAATTTTTCTCCAAGCCTAACTCGCGTCGCTCGATCGCGCCGTCGGTTGGATAAAACACGCTCGGATCAAAGCGCGTCGGAAACGACGTAATCGTCAAATCCTTTAAAAGCGTTTCATTTTCTCGAAGAAACCGCTCCGTCGTCTCTTTATCGGCGGCGGCCAGGAGCGCGTCGGGCTCCATTTCGCTTAAATTACTCAACATACGTCGATGAAACCAGTCGCCTAAAAAACGCAAACGAGCGTATCTAGAAAACGCGACCGGGTTGTTCAAACCGGCAAAACGATAACAAAACGAATCCCATTGAATTTTTTTTAAAACGCCCAACAACTCGGGAGAATCGCAAAAAACATTTTTGGTTTCAATTTTTCGTATTTCCGGCAAATATTTTTTAATCAAAGCGCGAAAAACGATACGTCGCGGAATCACAGGCGCTCGACTTTTATCGCGCGGCGCATACGAACCGATATTGAAGCGCCAAATCGGCGTCCCTTTCCAATCGCCGAGCGTCCAGCGTCCGAGCGGAATATCGTCGACTTCCGCCGGAGACACGACGGCAAAACGGTTCCCAAACGCTTCCAACGCTTGCTTTGCAAACGCGGTTTGCCCCCCGCGCGGACTTCCCCAAGGATCGCCGGGCGAAATGTAAATCGCTCGCGGACGCGGGACGTCTATCGGCCTCCGCACGTTTCCCATTTTCGCTCCTTGCGCGCTCGTTTTTTCGCTATATTCGTTATACAACCGTCGTCAAACGCGCGTTCGGTTTGCTCGACGCGCTCCTATTACAACGATTGTATCGGAAAAATCGACGTCCGCTATCCAGAAAATCTTCTTTTTTTTATCGAATCGGTATATTCGTCAAAAAGGAAGCAAACCGCCTCGCCGCCCGTTCCGCGATTTCAGCGCAAACGCCTTTTAATAAAACCAAGACAACAAAAGAGATAAACGGAATACGCGACCGCCGACGCGACCGCGAGCCCGAACGCGCCGCCGCCTCGATTCGTCGCCTGCCAAGCGCCTCCTAGAAAGACGACGCCCCAAATCGCGTTCAAAAAGAAACCGCTCCAAACGGCTCCCAAACTCGTCAGCGCGCTCGCGCAAACGTTGCAAACGCTGAGAATCACGCCGGCGCCCAACAACAAAACCAAGGTGGAAACGCCCTCTTCAAAGCCCTCGCCCAAAGCGCGCATCGCCCAAGGCGCCAAAACGCTCGCCGCGATCGCCGTTACGACCGCCAAAAACACGTTCAACAAAACGTTGTATTTCAACGTTTTAACATAACGTTTTTTTTCTTTTAACGCGTTAAATTCCGTCAACCTCGGCAAAAGCGCCTGCGTCGCGATATTCGGCAAATAAAGAACCGAAGTCTGAATCTGCCGCGCCGCCTCGAAAATCGCGACTTGCGCGAGCCCGTTCTCTTGCCCCGCTAAAAAAATCGTCGCGGCCGTTCCAGCCATTCCCGTCGTTACGGAAGTCAAGGTCTGCGGAAGGCAAAAATTCCATAAAATACTTCTTTCTTGCCAAAATTCGTCGAACCGATAACGAACGCCGTGCTTTTTCAACTGAAAATAGATAAAGACGCCATTTATCAAATAATTCAAAAGCGCGCCGCTCGCGAACCCCAAAATCGCGCCGCGAAGCCCGCCC
>JAFSFF010000408.1 GCA_017435375.1 Thermoguttaceae bacterium | reverse complement strand
TCGACCGCTTGGACGCTCGTCGCGGTCGCGGAGGTTCGCGAACCGTTGTCGATCGGCGTTTTAGCGTCTCGCGACGCGGCGGTTCCGCTCGTTCAGCTCGACGTCGACGAAAACGACCGCTTCCGCTTTATCGTTCGCGACGTCAAGGGCGAAACGGTCGCCGCTTGCGTTCCGGCGCCTTATCGCAAACCGGTCTTCGTCGCCGCCGTTTTTGAAACGCTCGACGGGAAAAGCCGCGTCCGTTTGACCGTCGGCAAGGAAACGGTCGAGTCGGACGCAAAGCCTTTAACGTTCCCGGTTTGGGGCGAGAAAATTCAAATCGGCGGACTCGACTTTCCGGGCGCGAGCTTCTCTTGGCGCGGCGCGATTTCGGAAGTTTCGCTCTTGAACGGCGCCGCGTCGCAAGCGGAGGTCGAACAGTTGCGCGACGCGTTGACGCAAAAATACGCGCTCGATTTGTCGCCGACGCCGGTTCCGAAAGCGCCGGATTCTTGGGACGTTTTGGCGGCGCCGCGTTTCGACGGGACGCCCGACCGCGAACTGGAAGCGGACGTTTGCGTCGTCGGGGCCGGGAGCGCCGGTTGCGCGGCGGCGATTTCGGCGGCGCGGGCCGGGGCGAACGTCGTTCTCGTCGAGCGGCAAAAGCGGCTCGGCGGAACCGGGACGAACGCCTTCGTTTCGAACTGGGAAGGGGGGCCCGGCGACGAGATCGCGCGGGAGCTTTTCGACCGAATGAAGGCGGACGGCGGCGCCGGGGTCGCGAAGGAATATCCGCATCAAATCCAAGCGCCGGCGGGGTTTAAGATGGTCGACGACGCGGAGCCTTACGAGAATTCGCTCGTTCGGGCGAACCCTCCGGAAGGCGGGTATCGGAGCGTCGCGTTTTTGCCGAGCGCGTTCGACAAAGCGGTTCGCGAAATGTTGGCGGAGACGGGGCGCGTCGAAATTCTCGACGAAACGACCTTTTTCCAAGCGGAAAAAAACGCCGACGGGACGCGGGTCGAAAGCGTTTTGGCGCGAACGCTAAACGGCTCCGTCGTTCGAGTTAAGGCCGACGTTTTTGTCGATTCGACCGGCGACGTCTTCCTTTGTCGGGCGGTCGGTTGCGAAACGTTTATCGGCGTCGACCCGAAATCGCGGTTCGGCGAAATCGGCGCGCCGGACGACGCGACGCTCGCGACGGCGAACGGAGCGCAAACGTTGCGATTGAACGCGATCGCCCGTTGTTATTTGGTCGAGCCGCGCGACAAGCCGAAGCGGGAAATCGTCGCGCCGTCGGAGCAAACGCCGTTCCCTAAATGCGCTTATATAACGGGTTGGCTCGACGGCCCGCGAACGGTCAATATGTTGACGACGCTTCCCGGCGCCGCGTTGGTCGAACTCGGATACGACGAGGCGTCGCGGCGTTCGGAGCGAATCGTCCGCAACCATTGGAGTTGGCTGCAGAGTCAACCGGGGTTCGAGCGTTACGAGCTGGTCGAGATCGCGCCGATGTAGGGGATTCGCGAAAGTTACCGCGTCAAAACGAGTTACGTCTTGGTCGAAGCCGACTTGGCCGCCGGTTGGAACGCGCAAAAACACGACGATATGATCGCGGTCGCCGACCATCCTTGCGATATACACGGCGAAGGCGGGGCGCTTTCGAGCGTCGAAACGGCTTACGGCGTCCCGTTTCGTTGCTTGATTCCGGAACCCGGGCCGCGAAATTTGCTCGTCGCTTGCCGGGGCGCTGGATTTAGCAAGATCGCCGCGTCGAGTTGCCGACTCCAACGGACGATGATTCAGCTCGGAAACGCCGCCGGACTCGCCGCCGCTTGGGCCGCTCGCGACGGCGTTCCGGTCGACGCGGTCGACGTCGGTGCGCTGACGGAGAAACTCGACGTTCGGTCGCGCTATCCGGGATTGCGCTAAACTTTGCGGTTAAAACGTTAAGGCGTTTAAGACGGCGAGCGTTCGGCGTTTGCGTTGAAACGTTCGCCGTCGTTTTTTTGTTCTTGCGACTTGACGTAAAGCGAAAACGCCAAGAGGTAAACCGCCGGGAAGTACGTCGCCAAACACGCCGCGTCCGTCCAAGTCCAGCGTCCGACGAAAACGTTGAGCGCCAACATCGTGTCGGAGAAGAAAAAGAGAAACGCGCCCGACGCAAGCGCCGCGTTGGCAACGGTTCGCGACGCGGCGAAATTGCCGGTCGCCTTGCCGAGCATAACGGAGATTACCGCCGCGTATCCGACGCAAACGCTTTTAAGAACGGGCGTTGCGAACGAGATTCCCGGGAAAAAGTTCAAAAACGCCGCCGCGAAGAGGAAAATCGCGACGCTCAAAATCGCGTCGAGCCGCCGGAAACGCTTCAAAAAGTAAAAAGCGACGATCAGCGCCAAATGCCCGACGCCGAACGCCGTCGCGCCCGCGACGAAGTCGAACGCGATGAGAACGTCGCCGAGCGCCGCGCAAAGGAGGCCGAAAACCGCCGCGATGTAAAACCGGCGATTCGGTCGTTTAAGCGCGACCGCGAACGCCGCGTTGACGACGGCGAGCGTCGCGAACCCGGCGCTGCAGGCGCATTTGAGCGGAAACGCGAACCCGCTTCGCCAATAAAAAACGTTCAAAACGAGCCCGACCGCGAGAAGAGCGACGTTCGCGAAAAGCGCCGCGGCGGTCGAGTTGGTCGCCGACTTTTGATTTTTCATTAAACTCTCCGATTTTCAAAGTTTTCAAACGCCGCTTTGGAAAGCGGTTTCGATTCTCGCCGCCGTCCGCCGTAAAAGTCGCGTTGGCCCCGTTTTTGAATTTTCATTAAACGCTCCGAATTTCAAAGTTTTCAAACGGTCGGGCGCGGAGGTTCGAACGCTCGGTGGAGTCGAACCCGGCTTTTTGATTTTTGTCGTGGCGCTTTGTTAATCAAAAACTCTCCGGGACTTTTAAGCGTCGGCGCTAAGTTCCGCCGTCGGCGGCGGTTCGCGCGGTCAATACGGGCGCCCCAACGCGACGCGGAAACCGACGTATCCGCCGTCCTCGTCCTCGCCGTCGCGTCGCGAGGAAGAAAAACACTCTCGGGCGACGTTCCGCCAAGAACCGCCGCGCGTTACTCGCCCGTAACGGACGCCTCTTTTCTTCGCCGGGCCGGTCGGGTCGGTCGCGACGCCTTCCGGGGCCGGGCCGTACCAGTCGGAGCAATATTCCCAAACGTTGCCGTTCATATCGTAAAGTCCCCAAGGATTCGGCGGATACGAGCGAACCCGCGTCGTTCGGCGCAACGACGGGCCCTTAACCCGCGTTCCGTACGGGAGCGTTCCCCAACAGTTCGCCTTGTCGCCGTTGAGCGACGAACCCCAAGGAAACGGCGTTTCGGTTCCGGCGCGGCAGGCGTATTCCCACTCCGCTTCGGTTAAGAGCCGAAAGACCCAACCGTCCGGCGGCGCGACGAGCGCGTTCAGCTCCGCTAAAAACTCGAGACAATCGTCGAACTCAACGTTTTCGACCGGAAATTCGGAAGTATCGACGTCGCGAACCAGCCCCGCGCCGCCGTTGGGGTCGCGAAAAAAGGGGGGAAATTCGACGCCGCTCGACTTCATATGCAGCTTGGCGTAATAGTCCGCGTAAAAATCCGGAACGGAGTCCGAGTCGGCGAAAAAGCTCGGGTTCTCGCCGATCAACGTTTCGTACTGCGCTTGCGTTACCGGCGTTTCGAGCGTCCAGAAACCGCGCGTCAGCGTTACTTCGCAGCGCCGTTGTTCGCCGATTTCTTCTCGCGGCATGCAACCGCGAACGTACTCCGGACGCGGCCCCATCGTAAAGGTTCCGGCCGGACAGTACCGAAACGCGAACTCGACGCCGTCGAACTCGAACGTTTGGCGCGTTCCTGCTTCGGGGGAGCGCGTCCAATCGTCCGCCAACTTTTGACGTCGCGTCGCCGCCAGTTTGCTCTTTTTGACGCGCGGCGGCTTGGTCGGTTCCGCGGTCGGACGCCCTAACGCCAACCGAAAGCCATACGTTTCATCTCGTTCCGTCGAATAGGCGACGTCGCTATACCCGGAGGCGCATTCGTCGAAGAATCGGGAATTCCAAGCGCCGCCGCGCAAGACGCGATTATCGTCGAATCGGCTTCCTCGCGGCGGGCCGGCCGGGTCGGTTTTCTCGCCGGCGCGGTTCGAGCCGAGCCAATAGGGGCCCTCGCGGTCGAAAACCCATTCCCGAACGTTCCCGTGCGCGTCGTAAACGCCCCAAGGATTCGGCGGATAGGAGCGAACTCGCGACGTTCGACGGAGCGGTTCCGGCTCCGACTCCTTGCGCTCCGGGCCGTATTCCGGTTCGCAATTCATCGCCGACCGTTTCGGCCTCGTTCCCCAAAAGAAAGCGGTTTCGGTTCCGGCGCGGCAGGCGTATTCCCATTCGGCTTCGGTCGGGAGCCGCAAGACGAAACCGTCCGGGAGCGCCGCCGCTTCGGTCGCTTTTTGCGCGCAGTTCGCGGCGTCGCGCCAAGAGACGGTTTCGACCGGGAAATCCCGCGTTTCGAGCGGGGCGAGCGCGGCGATTCGGGCTTCTTCCTCGTCTTCCTCGGCGCGAACCTGGGCGGCGTATTCGGGGGACGATTTCGCGAGCCGCGCGAGGCTTTTCTCTCGTTCGGCGCGCTCCTTCTCCGTTATCCGTTCGAGTCGAAGGGGCGAAAAGAAGCTCGGGTTCTCGCCGATCAACGCTTCGTACTGCGCTTGCGTCGTCGGCGTTTCGGCGATCCAAAAGCCGCGCGTCAGCGTTATTTTAAACGGGTTGGCGCCTTTTTTAAAGTCGCCGCCCCCGAACGTTCCGGGCGGACAGTACCGAAACGCCCATTCGACCCCGGCGATTTCGAGCGTTTTGCGCGTTCCGGCTTCCGGATTCGAGTTCCAAGGGCCGACGTAATTTTCGGCGACCGGCGGCGTCGGCGATTTTTCGCGTTTTTTAGCCATTTTGCGTTCCTTTGTCAAATAATCGTTTAGACGAGGCGACGGAGCGTTTCGCCGGTTTGCTATTTCTTGTCGTTTTGACGCCGTCCGACGGCGACGCGGAAGCCGAAGTAAACGGAGCGGTTGTTCGGGCCGAGGCAAAAACGGAACGCCGAACGGAGCCGGTCGTCGCAACACTGGAACGAGCCGCCGCGCAAGACCCGTCGAAAACCTTCGCTCGCGCCGGTCGGGTCGGTCGCCGGGCCCTCCGAGTATTCGCCGTATCGGTCGCCGCACCATTCGTAAACATTGCCGCGCATGTCGAAGAGGCCCCAAGCGTTCGGCGATTTTTTCCCGACCGGCATTGTTTTCCAAAAGTTCCAAGGCGAGCGAAACGAGTTGTCTTCGTACCAAGCGAACGCTTTCGGCTTCTTTTCGTCGCCGTCGTAGGGGCCGGTCGACCCGGCGCGGCAGGCGCGTTCCCATTCCGCTTCCCAAGGCAAACGGAACTCGAAATCGCTCGGCAAAAAGCCGTAATCGTCGAGGTTGCGAATCGCCTCTTGCGCGTCGTTCCAAGAGACGTTTTCGACCGGATGTTCGGCGGATTCGCTCGCCGACTTGAACCAAACTTTGACGGGAGAACGCGCTTCGCCGCGACCCGTTCGACCTCCGCCGTCGAGCGAAAACCAACTCGGGTTCGTTCCGGTCAACGCGACGTACTGCGCTTGCGTCGTCGGCGTCTCGGCGAGCCAAAAGCCTTCGGTAAGCGTTACATCGTGAAGCGTTTCGTCCGAGCGGCGCCAACGTTCCTTGACGGGGCTTCCCATCGCGAACGTTCCGGGCGGGCAGTATCGGAACGCCCATTCGACCCCGGCGATTTCGAGCGTTTTGCGCGTTCCGGGCGCCGGATTCGAATCCCAAGCGCCGTCGTAATTTTCGAGCGCGACCGGCGCTTGTTTCGGCGATTTTTCGCGTTTTTTAGCCATTTTGCGTTTCTCCTTGTCGTTATTTTTCCTTATCGACGTTTACTCGGCGTCGCGTTTAAGCGTTTTTTTCGTTATCGACGTTTACTCGGCGTCGCGTTTAAGCGTTGTCGCGTTCTTTTCGAACTTTTCGGCGTCGGACGGCGTTTAAGAAGCGGCGGGGGACGGCGTTTCGCGTCGGCGCGCCAAAACGACGCGGAAACCGTTCCCGTAAGTCGGGGGCTCTTCGGCTTCCCGACCGGAGACGCTCGCCCAAGCGCCGAGTTGGAAACCGCCGCCGCGTCGGACGCGACGGACGCGCAGGGTTTCGCTAAACCGTTGCAACCAAAACGGTTCCGATTCCCGTTTAGACGCCGGTTTGGGCTCCGGTTCGGGCTCCGGTTCCGGGCCCGTCGGGTCGACGACCGGCGCCGAGGAGTCGCGCCAAGCGGAAACGTCGCTCGTCCATTCCGCGACGTTCCCGTGCATGTCGAAGAGCCCCCAAGCGTTCGGGCGCTTTTGCCGAACCGCTTGCGGCGCCCGGGTTTTGCCGACTTTCGAGTTCTCCGCGAACCAGCCGAGTTCCTCCGGCTCCGCGCCGTCGACGTTGAAGGGACCGAGCGTCCAAGCGCGGCAGGCGAACTCCCATTCGGCGGACGTCGGCAAACGAAAAGCAAAGCCCGGAGGCGCAATATTTAATGCGTTGAGCGATTCGCAAAATGCGACGGCGGCGAACCAGTTCGCGTCGGAAACCGGCAGGTCGGACCCGCTTTGAATCCGCTTCGGCTTGGCGTTCGTCGCTTGGAATTGAGCGCGCGTCGTCGGCGTTTCCGCGATCCAAAACCCGCTCGTCAGCGTTGCTATCCGCCGGTCGCCGGGGTTCTCGTATCCCCGTTCCGACGTTTCCCCTTGGACGAACGTTCCGGGCGGGCAATACCGAAACGCGAACTCGACGCCGCCGACGTCGAACGTCTTGCGCGTCCCGGCGGGCGGTTCCGAATCCCAAGCCGCGTCGGAGTTTGCGTCGAGCGCGTCGGCGGGCGGAGCGTTTTCCCGAGCCGTTCGAATCGCCGCGACGACCGCCGCGACCGCCGCTTCGTCCAACGGTTCCGAAATCGCCGCCGCCGATTCCGCGTCCCAACTCCCGACCGCGACGCGAAAACCGACGGTCGGGTTGCAATGGTATTGGGCGCAATGACTTCGACCGAACGACGAGACGGAAGACCGGTTCCAAGCGCCGCCGCGTATCCCGCGCCCTCCGCGCCGGTCGCCTTTCGGGTCGATTCGCGGCTCCGACGAAACTGGGGCGTCCAAGCGGTAATCGACGCGGTCGCCGACCCATTCCCAAACGTTGCCGAGCGTATCGCAAAGCCCCCAAGCGTTCGCGCCGAATCGGCCGACTTCGGTCGTTCGGTTCCAAGCGGCTTCCGCGTTTTCGGGGCCGATTCGCCCGATTCGGAGCCCGGCGAGGACGGGGGACGCACCCCGACGCGCTTTCAACTCGTCGAGCGGGCCGAACGTCGGGACGTTGGCGCGCGTCAAATCGAACTCGGCGCCCCAATAGAACCGCGTTTCGGTTCCGGCGCGGCAAGCGTATTCCCACTCCGCGTCCCAAGGGAGCCGAAACGCAAGTCCCGGCGGGAGCGAAACCGCGTCGTTTAACGCTTTGCAGAAATCTTGCGCGTCTTCCCAAGAGACCGTTTCGACCGGAAGCCGCGACGAATCGCCGCCGGTCGCGTCGAGGTAACGCCGGAGCGCGTTCAACGTCGGCTTCCCCTCGCCGGCGCGGTTGCGCTCCCGGGCCGAAAAAAAGCTAGGGTTCGTTCCGGTCAACGCGACGTACTGCGCTTGCGTCGTCGGCGTCTCGGCGAGCCAAAAGCCGCGAGTCAGCGTTACTTGGCATCGCGGCGAGAGATAATCCCAAGCGTCGCGTTCCTCTTCGGGCGCCCCCATTGCGAACGTCCCGGGCGGGCAGTATCGGAACGCGAACTCGACGCCGTTGAAAATAAACGACTTGCGCGTTCCGGGAGCGGGGGAAGCGTCCCAAGCGACTTCCGTTTCGGCGGCTTTTTGGGAGTTTTTAGCGTTTTCGGGCGTCGGCGATTTGGGCGACTTTTCGGTCATTCGGCGTTTCTCCTTGCGTTGCGTTTACTCGTTATTTTCCAAGTCGTTAAGGTCGGCGTTTTCCGGCGGCGACGCGGCGTCGAGCGGCGCCAACGCGATTCGGAATCCGACGGTCGCGAGCGCTTCGTCCGGCGGCGTCGGCAAAATCAAACTTGAGCGGCAAAATCGCGCGTCGGAAAGATAAGAGCCGCCGCGCCGGATTCGTTTCGTTTGCGTTAAATCGTTGTTCGAAGCGGAGTTGGCGGCGGACGCTAGGTCGCTCGTCCATTCCTCGACGTTCCCGAGCATATCGAAGAGGCCGAGCGCGTTCGGGCGCTTTTGCCGAACCGGTTGCGGCTCCGGATATTTGCCGACTTGCGAATTACCGCAAAACCAAGCGAGTTCCGCGAGCTTCGCCCCGTCGACGTTGAGCGGCCCCGTCGTTCCGGCGCGGCAGGCGAACTCCCATTCGTCGGACGTCGGCAAACGAAACGCAAAGCCCGGCGGCGCAACCTTTAACGCGTTGAGCGATTCGCAAAATTCGACGGCGGCGAACCAAGACGCGCCGGAAAACGGAACGTCGGCTTTCGTTCGAATCGGTTTCGCGGTCGGGTTCGTCGCTTGAAATTGACGGCGCGTCGTCGGCGTTTCGGCAAGCCAAAAGCCTTGCGTCAAAACGACTTCGCGTTGCGTTTCGTTGGGGAGCCGCCCCTTTTCGGTCGCCGGACTCCCCGCCGTAAAGGCGCCGGGCGGGCAAAAGCGGAACGCGAACTCGATCCCGTCGATCTCCAACGTTTTGCGCGTCCCCGCTTCCGGATTCGCGTCCCAAGTTCCGGCGGTCTCGGCGACCGCGAGCGTTTCCGGCGGTTGGCGCGTCGACGTTTCCGACGAAGTTTTCGGCGTCGGAAGCGGCGGCGACGACGGCGTTTGGGGCGATTTTGGCGAATTCGGCGAAGTCGCGTTCGGTCGCGACGTTTCGAGCGCCGCGCGTCGGCG
>JAFSFF010000407.1 GCA_017435375.1 Thermoguttaceae bacterium | reverse complement strand
GACGTAATTCCGCCGCTTATCGACGATTCGAAGTTCCGCGTCGCCGAGAATTCGCGCCGTTTTTTGACGTTCGTCAACCCGTCGCCGGAAAAGGGCCGCTATTTCTTCGTCGGAATCGCCCGAGAACTCGAGCGCCGTTTTCCGGAAATCCCGATTCTTGTTGTCGAAAGCCGTTCTAAAATAACGACTTTCGCAACGTCGCCGGAAGCGCGAACCCTTGCGAATCTTTACGCGCTACAACAAGTCGACGACCCGCGCGAATTTTACCGCCAAACGCGCGTTTTGTTGGCGCCGTCCCTTTGGAACGAGTCGTTTGGACGGGTCGCGGTGGAGGCGGGGCTCAACGGAATACCGGTCGTTTGCTCGAATCGCGGCGCGCTTCCGGAAGTTATTGAGGGGTGGGGAATTGCGCTCGACGTTCCGCGGTGTTATACGCCGTCGACGCGAGCGGTTCCGACGTCGGACGAAGTCGCGCCTTGGGTCGACGCGATCGCAACGCTTTGGAACGACGACGCTTACGCGCAAACGCTCGCCCGGGTCGCCGTCGAGCGCGTCGAACGTTATTCGTTTCAAAACGTCGCCGCGCAAACCGCCGCTTTTTTTAGCGACGTCGCATCGCGATATTGATGGTTAGGCGACGTGGCGCCGTTATTCTTGTCGAGCCGATGACTCCGTGTAACGTTTTGACCTGGGACGCCCGGCGTCCTAGGTCGCTCGAGGTAGGACGCCATTTGTCCAAGGTCAATGACGACGGGGTTTGCGACG
This sequence comes from Thermoguttaceae bacterium, assembly GCA_017435375.1. Classification (GTDB taxonomy): domain Bacteria; phylum Planctomycetota; class Planctomycetia; order Pirellulales; family Thermoguttaceae; genus RUG369. Next base: position 9,676 of record JAFSFF010000407.1, on the reverse strand, counting down.
TCGTTTAAATTTTGGAAATTTTTAGAAATTTTTCAAAAAAAAAAACTTGACGCCGGGTTTTCGTCGTGTTATAGTGGTAATCGAAGGTTTGACCGTTAAGCGCTTTTTTGCGTTGTATTTTTGATCCTGTTTAAAAAATACGAACCGAGTTTAGCGTGTCGTTTTAACGTCGCAAGTCTCGCGTTCGCGACGTTTCCTAAAAAGGTGCTTAAAATGAAATTGTTCTTCAACAACCTTTCGAACCGTTTTCCGTTCTTCGCCAACCGTCCGAGCGCTCTCGAACGCGCCGTTCGCATGTCGCCCAAGAGCCGTCGTCTCCGGATGGAACCCCTTGAAAACCGGGCGCTTTTGGCGGTCGACGCGTTCGGCGGCGCCGCGTCGTTGGCGGAATCTAACGTTGCAGAAAGTTGGGGGCCCGACCCGGAACCGGCGGCGTTTTCGGCGTCGATCCTCGCGACCGACGCCGCGATTATCGACGTTTCCGGCGTTAACGCAACCCTTGACGCCGCGTCGTTTAGCGTCCAAGCCGAAACGCCGGAACCGGTCGCGCCGCCGAGTTTCGAACAGCTAATGGAATCGCTCGGTCAAGTGAAAATCGAGTCGTTAGACGACGAAAGCGACGTCGCGTCGTTATCGTTCCTCGACGAAGCGGTTGCGTCGACGCAAACCTCGGAAACGCAAGCCGAAGCGCGCCAAGTCGTCTTCTACGACTCTTCCGCCGCCGACTTCGACGCGTCGACGCTAAACCTCGACGACGAAAGCGTTTATTACGTCGACGCTGCGAACGCCGGCGACGCGGAGTCGTATTCGGTAACGCCTCGCAGCGGCGGTTCCGGCGATTCAGGCGGCTCCGGAGGTTCGAGTAGTTCGGGCGGTTCAAGTAACTCGGGAGGAACAAGTAATTCGGGGGGAACAAGTAGTTCGGGCGGTTCGAACGCGGGAACGTCAAATGGCGGATATTTAACGACTTACGGTTCGTCGTCGATTCACGAAAGCGCGACGTTTACCGGTAGCGGCGGTTCCGACCAAGGCCCGTATTTCGGTTTTACCACGCCCGCTATCCCTAGCGGTTGTTGGGCTTACGTTCGCTTCGAAGGCGGCGACGCGGAGTACGGCAAAGATTACGTCGTTAGATGCGCGACGGTCGGCGAAGACGGCGTCGTAACGCCGAATATGAACTACGTTTCCGGCGGCGAGGCTCCTAATAACGCTTACGATATCTACGTTTACGGTCCGGCGACGTACTGCGTCGTTCCGCTGAACGATTATGTTTGGGAATCGCCGGAAGACGTCGTCGCGACGCTTTATTTCGATATGTTAAGCGGCGGTTCCGACGTCGATCCGCCGCCGGTCGCCTACGACTCTTTCACCGCGACGATAATCGACGACGACGCAACGTTTTCCGTCTATTGGCGCGACAATTCCAGCGCAAGCGGCGCGCCGTTGAGCGGCAATCCCAACGGCGGCGGTTCGCGTTTCTTCCCGGAACAGACCGACCCTAACGCGAGTTCTTTGAAGAATAAGGTCGATCTCGTTTTTAAACTGAACGCGCCAAGCGATGAAAACTTAACGATTTATTATCGTCTTTTCGACCCGGACAACAATATTTCGCTTGGTTGCGGGCAACCGTCGGACTCTGTTTTTGCCGGCGGCGACAATAATAACCAAAACGGTTTCGAGGAATTGCCTTATGACCAAACGCGTAGCGTCGTTATCCCATCCGGCGCAATGGAGTATTACTTAACCCTAGAGTTGTCTGACGCTTACGCCGGCGACAATTTCATCGTCGTCGCCGGGCGAGACGAAGCGACCGTCGACGCCGCCGAATTAGGAACAACCGCGGCGGAGCGCTATAAAGTCGTTCAACCGACCAACGCGACGGACGAAACTAAGTTAAGGCAAACGCAGAACTTAACCGTCTGGCGCACCTTGTGGGCGGAACGCGATTATATGACGTCGACGGTCGCGCCGGCTATCGACGGTCTCGTTGCCTCTGAATTAGCGAGGGCTTGCGTCAAAATTAAGAACTATCCGAACAACCCGCGCGCCTTAGTCGCCGACCTTGAGAATGTAGGAATAAGCGACAATGCGAGTAACCTCGGTTTGTTACCGCGCGATTTGAGCGCGCCTACCGATAATTTTTGGACGCTCCATCTTGTCGGTATCTTAAATCTGTACGGGTATAACAAGAAGACAGAAAAATGGCAACCCGCCTACGGCGTACATTATAATAATACCGTTTTATCGGCCAACTCGTTACTTGAAAGCGACTGCGCCCAATATAATCAAACTAACCCCGATAATCAAGTCAACGTAAACGATTTTAAACGTCGGACCACCCTGCATGAAATTGGGCATGCGTTTACATTAAACCACGCTTCTTCCGGCGTTATGAAGACCGAGTTAAGCGTTGGAGAAGCGATGGCGGCAACGAATCTCAAATTTCTTGCGACCGATATCCAAACGATTCAGAGTCAACGAAAACCGCTTTAAATTTAAGCAAAATTTCCTAAAAAGGAGACAATATGCGTTTAAGATATTTTGCCTTATTGGTCGTCGGTCTTTTAGCGACAACCGCAACCTCTTTCGCGGAAACGGCTTCCGATAAAATGCGAAGTCGCGTCGCAACCGTTGAAGCGCGTTGCGACGACGCGCGACCGGAGGTTCGAAGAACGTTTAACGTTTATCCCGCCGGCGAAGTTTATTTCGGCGACAGAATCTATGTTCTTTGCAATGAAGAAAATTGTTCGAAAACAACAATTAACGACTGGCAGGTCTATTCTTCCGAAAACGACGGCGCCGTCGTTGCAAGCAAAGCGATCGGAACAAGTTGCAAGATAATCCACGAAAGCGGAAGCTCCGCTTGGATCGACTTTGCCCCAAAATTTCAAGATCTTCTTCCCGGCGAAAAAATAACGCGAACCGATCGCGTTATCGAGCTTGCGCCGCTCGACGATTGGAATCGTCCGTTTTGGAAAGACCTTCGCGAAAAATTGCGCGAGGCTCCCGAGGGCGTCTTGTGCAAGATCAGCTTTAAGAACGTTTATCGAGACAAAAACGGAACTCGTCAAGCCGAAACGGTCTCGTTCGATATCGTCGTTAAACCGCGTCCCGACGGCGAAATGGAATTGCTTCAACAATGGTTCGACGCGACGCCGCCCGAACTCTTTCCTATCGTTCAAGGCGACCGTAAAGTCCCGCGCAACGACGTTTTTATAAAATCGAGCGGTAAAAGCGATATTCAAATTGACGGCAAGTCTTACAGCCCTTGGCTTTTCGTCAAGATCGGCAACCGTAAACCGTCCGACCCGAACAATCCGACCAGCGTCGAGGGATGGCGCGAGTTGGAAGCGAAATTCGCGCCGTCGACGTTGCGCGACGAGATTACGGTAACACGTTTGCAACTCGAATATTACGACGCCAAGGACGATAAAGCGGCAAACGCCGTCATTCAAGCGGGAATCGACTGGTTGTCGCAACTTCCGGAACCGCAGCGTCGCGCGACGACGGGGGCGTTTCGGAATAGCGAATTACAAATAACGCCGCTCGGAGCGAAAAACGTAGCGCTTAACAAAGCGTTAGATTCCGCTTTCTCGACGAAAACGCCGACTTTTAACTTTAACGACTTGAAGTAATTGCTTGCGCCGACGAATAACGCCGGGAGCGCCGGGAAAGACGGTTTCAACGGCGACCGACAAAAAAAGCGGAAACGACCGAAAACGTCGCTTCCGCTTTTTCGTTTCTTGTTCCGCGCTCGCCGACTTAAAACGTTAAACGCTTGTTTGTCGGCGAGTTAAGGAACGGCTCTTCCGTCGCTTCGCTCGCGTTAGGCGGCGAAGAAGATGATGAGAAGTTGCGCCGTCATAATGCGCAGAAACATCGTCAACGGGTAAACCGTCGAGTAACCGATCGACGGACGGTCGTTGCCGACCGCGTTCGACGAGTACGCCAGCGCCGGCGGGTCGGTCATCGAGCCGGACATCACGCCCATCAGCGTGAAGTAGTCGACTTTGAAGACTTTATACGCCAACGGGCCGACGATCATCAACGGCAAAACGGTAATAATGACGCCGAGACCGACCCAAACCAAACCGCCGTTCATAATCGAGTCGACGAACGTTTCGCCCGCTTTCAAACCGACGCACGCCAGGAACATGCAGATGCCGAACTCGCGCATCAGAGCGTTCGCGCTCGGGGAAATGCGGGTCGGGAAGCCGATTTTTTCGCCGAACGCGCCCATCAGGATCGCGACGACCAACGGGCCGCCCGCCAAACCGAGTTTGAGCGGAACCGAGAGACCCGGGACGTAAATCGGGAAACTGCCGAGAATCATCCCCAAGCAGATACCGACGAAAACTTCGATGACCGGCGGGTGATGGCCGGCTTCCTTCTTCGCGCCGTCCGTTTTCGCTTCCGACTTCGCCGCCGCTTGTTCGGCGCGGAGTTTTTCGTTTTCTTGGTCGATATTGACGCCGAAAATGACGCGAACCGCGATGATCGAGAAGATGATCCCGATGACGCCGAGCGGATACGCCGTCGCGTACGCCGTCGCGAGGAGGCTGCCGTCGCCGCCGAGTTCGCCGTAAACCGTCGTTGCCGCGCCGAGCCCCGGGGTGTTCGTTACCGCGCCGGAGAGAATCCCGACGACCGTGCCGATGTTAATGCCGGTAACAAGGTGGATGACCGCCGCCGTCGCGACGCCGCCGAAAACGATGCAAACCGCGAGGAAATTCAACTTCAGACCGCCCTTCGCGAACGCCGAGAAGAAGTTCGGGCCCGCCGCCAAACCGACCGCGTACACGAAGAGAATCAAACCGAACTCTTGAACGAAATAAAGAACGTCCGGGTCGAAGAAGTGTTTCACGCTCTTCGGCGCGGCGTCGCCGTGGTACGCTTCCAAGTACGCTTGGCGATCTTTCGCTTTACTCGTGCGGTCGAAGCGAACGGTGAGCGTTTTCGATTTGGCCTCTTCCTTCGCTTCCGCGTTTTCGGCGGTTTCGCCGTCGGCGGCGACCGTTTCCGTCGCGGCGTCGGCGGAGGTTTCCGCGTTTTCGGCGGGCGCATCCGTCGCGGCGACTTCCGCATTTTCGGCGCTCACGGCGGCGGTTTCCGCTTGCGCGGCGACCGGAATTTCGACTTTAAACTCTTCGTACAGCTTGTCTTGGTACTTCATGCCGAAGTGGCTGACCGCAATCCCGACGAGCAAAACGAACGTCGCGCCGAGCGAAACGCCGCAAATCTTGAAGCGACCGAGCCACATCCCGACCGCGATAACGAAAGCCAGAACCGCCATCATATGCGCGAAACTGCTTCCGATCAAAACTTCAACTAACCAATCCATCTTTGACTTTTCTTAAAACGTTTAGCGACAAATGTTTACAGTGTTTGGAGGCAACGCGTAAAAAAACGCCCCGAGCGAACGCGCTTCTTGCGAGCGGCCGCGCCGGAGCGTCGCGTTCCTCAACGACGCGTCAAATTTTGAAGCGTCGTCGTTCGTTAAAACGTCGAATGCCGCCGCCCAAACCCGACGTAAGTCGCGCGGTCGACGGCGGTTCGAAACGGTTCAACGCTTAGTCTTTGATCTTCGCGAGGAGGAATTCGCGGTTCAAGCGGGCGATGTGCGCGATCGAGATGCCTTTCGGGCATTCGGCTTCGCAGGCTTGCGTGTTCGTGCAGGAACCGAAACCGAGTTCGTCCATCTTCGCGACCATCGCTTTCGCGCGACGGGCGCCTTCGACTTTCCCTTGCGGGAGCTTCGCGAGGGCGGAAACGCGGGCGGCGACGAAGAGCATCGCGGAACCGTTTTTGCACGTCGCGACGCAAGCGCCGCAACCGATGCACGCCGACGCGTCCATCGATTCGTCCGCGTCGATCTTGCTGATCGGCAGGTTGTTCGCGTCCGGAACGATACCGTTGCAGGAGATGAAACCGCCGGCTTGGAGGATTTGGTCGAACGCGTTGCGGTTGACGACCAGGTCTTTAACGACCGGGAAACCGACCGAGCGCCACGGTTCGATCGTGATCGTGTCGCCGTCCTTGAACTTGCGCATATGAAGTTGGCAGGTGGTGATCCCGTCGTCCGGGCCGTGCGCGTGTCCGTTGATGTAAAGCGAACACATGCCGCAGATGCCTTCGCGGCAGTCGTGGTCGAACGCGACCGGCTCTTTGCCTTCGCGGATGAGCTGGTCGTTCAAAATGTCCAACATTTCGAGGAAAGAGGTATCCGGCGAAATGTTGTCGACGCGGTAGGTTTCGAAACGCCCCTTGGCTTTCGCGTTCTTTTGACGCCAAATTTGCAGTTTGAATTTCATTGTTACGTCTTTATATTAGGCAACGGGAAACGGAGAGCGAAGCGCGAACGCCCGCTCGCCGCCCCTAATTGATTGTTTGTTAGTCTTTGTAGTTGCGCGTCGCAAGTTTGACCGTTTCGTAAACCAACGGTTCTTCGTGGCGAACCGGGTCTTGCTTTTCGCCTTTGTATTCCCAAGCGGCGACGTGCATAAAGTTTTCGTCGTCGCGTTTGGTTTCGCCGCCTTCCGATTGGCTTTCTTCGCGGAAGTGGCCGCCGCACGATTCGCGACGGTTGAGCGCGTCGAGCGCGATCAGCTTGCCGACTTCCATAAAGTCGATAAGGCGGAGGGCTTTTTCGAGTTCTTGGTTGAACTCTTCGTTCGTGCCCGGGACGAGGACGTCGTTCCAGAATTCCTTGCGGAGCGCTTCGATTTCTTGAAGGGCTTCTTTCAAACCGGCTTCGTTGCGCGCCATCCCGACTTTGTTCCACATAATCTTGTAAAGTTTCTTGTGGAGACCGTCGACCGTTTGCTTACCCTTGATTTTGAAGAGCTTGGCGATCTTTTCTTTGACGGCTTTTTCGGCGGCGACGAATTCCGGCGCGTTGACGTCGGTTTTCGGCGTTTGAATTTCCTTCGAGAGGTATTGGCCGATCGTGTACGGCAGGACGTAGTAACCGTCGGCGAGACCTTGCATCAAGGCCGAGGCGCCCAAGCGGTTGCCGCCGTGGTCGCTGAAGTTCGCTTCGCCGATCGCGTACAGACCCGGGATCGTCGTCATGAGTTCGTAGTCGACCCAAATACCGCCCATCGTGTAGTGGATGGCCGGGTAGATTTGCATCGGTTCTTCGTACGGGTTGACGTCGGTAATCTTTTCGTACATTTGGAAAAGGTTGCCGTAGCGTTCTTCGATGACTTTTTTGCCGAGGCGTTCGATCGCGGTCGAGAAGTCGAGGAAGACGGCGAGACCGGTTTCGTTGACGCCGAAGCCCGCGTCGCAACGTTCTTTAGCGGCGCGCGAGGCGACGTCGCGAGGAACGAGGTTGCCGAACGCCGGGTAGCGACGTTCGAGGTAGTAGTCGCGGTCTTGTTCGGCGATTTGCGACGGTTTGATTTGCTTTTTGCGGAGCTTTTCGACGTCTTCGAGCTTTTTCGGAACCCAAATGCGTCCGTCGTTGCGGAGCGATTCGGACATCAGGGTCAGCTTCGATTGTTGGTCGCCGTGAACCGGGATGCACGTCGGGTGAATTTGGACGTAGCACGGGTTGGCGAAGAACGCGCCCTTCTTGTAGCATTGAATCGCGGCGGAAACGTTGCTGTTCATCGCGTTCGTCGACAGGAAGTAAGCGTTGCCGTAGCCGCCGGTCGCGAGGACGACCGCGTGCGCGCCGTGGCGTTCGATTTCGCCGGTTTCGAGGTTGCGGACGATGATCCCCTTCGCTTTGCCGTCGATGACGACGAGGTCGAGCATTTCGCGACGGTTGTACGACTTCACCGTGCCGGCCGCGATTTGGCGGTTCAGCGAGGCGTAGGCGCCGAGAAGGAGTTGTTGCCCGGTTTGCCCGCGAGCGTAGAAAGTACGGGAGACTTGCGCGCCGCCGAAGGAGCGGTTGTCGAGAAGCCCGCCGTAGTCGCGAGCGAACGGAACGCCTTGCGCGACGCATTTGTCGATGATCGCGGAGCTGACTTCGGCCAAGCGGTAAACGTTGGCTTCGCGAGCGCGGAAGTCGCCGCCCTTGATCGTGTCGTAGAACAAACGATAGACGGAGTCGTTGTCGTTTTGGTAGTTCTTCGCGGCGTTGATACCGCCTTGCGCGGCGATGGAGTGAGCGCGGCGCGGGCTGTCGGAGATGCAGAACACCTTGACGTTGAAGCCCAATTCGCCGAGCGTCGCGGCGGCGGAAGCTCCGCCGAGGCCGGTGCCGACGACGATGATTTCCAATTTGCGTTTGTTCGCCGGGCTGACGACTTTAGCTTCGGCCTTGAAACGCGTCCATTTTTCGGCCAAAGGACCGGCCGGGATTTTCGACTGCAATCTGGTTTCGGACATGTCTTTATCTTTTTAATTGCGATGTATGCGAACGACGAACGCGAACGAAGCCGGTTTCGTCGTTTGAATTCGGAAAGGGGAAAACGTCGCGCCAAACGGCGACGCTACCGCTAAGATTAAGCGTCGAGCGCGCCGTCTTATTCGGCGGTCGCTTCTTCGGCGTCGGTCGTCGCTTCCGCTTCTTCGGCGGTCGCTTCTTCGACGTCGGCGGCTTCTTCGGTCGCGACGCAGGCCGGGGCTTCTTCGCAGCCGACCGCCCATTTGTCGCCGTAGCAACCGGTCAAAACGCAAACCGGGATCGCGGCGTAGGCCAAGAAGATAACGACGGCGTAAATCTTAGCGAGGTATTGCAAACGCGGCAGCCATTTCGAGTTGTTGAGGCCGAGCGATTGGAACGCGCTCCAGAAACCGTGCGAAACGTGGTAGAAAATCGCGACGAACCAAGCGATGTAAACGACGCACCAAACCGGGTTCGCGAACAGGTCGATAATCAGTTGACGCGGGTTTTCGGCGCCGTGTTTGCCGAGAAGTTCCGGAAGTTGCATCTTCGACCAGAAATGGAAGAAGTGGATCGCGAGGAGACCGAGAACGATAACGCCGAGGGCGAGCATGTTTTTCGACGCCCAAGACGAGGCTTTCGTTTGGGTCGGGACGCGGTAACGCATCGCGCTCGGACGGCAATTCCAGTTTTGGAACTCGACGCGCAACGAGACGAGAATGTGGATAACGAAACCGAGGGCCAACACCGGCACAAACGGCAACACAAACCCGGAACCCATAAATTCGCAGGCTTGGTTGTAGAGCGTTTCGGAAAACAGCGCCGTCAGGTTGATGGCGGCGTGCAGCGCGAGGAAAACAAGCAAAAACAAGCCGCTGAGGCTCATTATCACCTTTTTACCGATCGACGAAGAAAGAAAGGCTAGCATCGTATTTGTTTTTTCTAGGATTCGGCGGTTAAGTTTGAGGGATATTAAAAAGGACTCTTTTTAGAATCCCCTTACGTTGTTCGAGTATTTAGGCGTTCGACGTTGCGACGACGGCGCCCGGTTTTCGTCCGAAACGCTTCGACGGAATTGAGAAAACGGGAAAAGCGCCGCCAAGTCGAAAGAGTTCGACGAGAAGTCGACTTGTCGATAAGTTTTTATCGATAACCAACGTCGTCTTACCTATTATCCTTTATTAAAATGGTAAAAAAAAGATTGTCAAGTTGCCAAGAGAAAAGTTTGCCGATTATTATCGAATAATTTTGGAAAAAAGACCGGAAATGCGGACGTTGCGCGAAGTCTTGTCTAACTTTAGCGGCTTTAGGGAAGAGGCGATTGGAAGACGTTCGGCG
>JAFSFF010000406.1 GCA_017435375.1 Thermoguttaceae bacterium | reverse complement strand
GTCCCGGGGCTCGGCAAAACCCTTTTCGCGCAAGCGCTTGGACGCGCGCTCGGCTGCCGCTTCGGTCGCGTTCAGTTCACGCCGGACTTGACGCCGTCCGACGTCGTCGGCGCGCTCGTTTTCAACGCGAAAACGCAAGAATTCGCCTTTCGCCCGGGCCCGATCTTTACGCAAATCCTTCTCGCCGACGAAATTAACCGCTCCCCCGCCAAGACGCACGCCGCGCTCCTCGAAGCGACGCAAGAAGGCGCCGCGACGGTCGACGGCGAGTCGCGCCCCCTGCCGCGTCCGTTCTTTACGATCGCGACGCAAAACCCGATCGAGTCCGAAGGCACGTACCGCCTCCCGGAAGCGCAGCTCGACCGCTTTATGTTCAAACTCGTCGCCGACTATCCAAGCGCCGAAGAGGAACTCAAAATTTTGGTCGCGCACGGGAAAAACGTCGATATGCAAACGAAGCTCGACGCGATTCGCCCGGTTCTTTCCTCCGACGAAATTTTGGAGCTAACCGCTCTTGTCGACGAAGTTTACATCGCGCCGCAGCTTTTCGATTACGTCGTCAAAATCGTTCGCGCGACTCGCGATTTCCCGCGCCTCGCTTTCGGAGCGTCGCCCCGCGCCGGACTCGCGCTCGTCCAGGGCGCTCGCGTCCTCGCCGCGTTCGAAGGCCGAGGTTACGCGACCCCGGACGACGTCGCCCGCATAGTTTTACCGACATTGCGACACCGCGTCGTTTTGTCGCCGGAAGCCGAAATCGAAGGTCGCCGCGTCGACGACGTCCTAACGGCGCTCTTGCGTTCGATCGACGTTCCGCGACTTTGACCGAGTCCGCCGCCGCGACGCCGATTCGCGGAACCTTTGCGTCGTTTTAATCCGTTAACCGACAACGCCTTACCCTCCCGTCAAAACGCCGATGTCCAGCCCCCTCGTCGAATTGATTTCCATTTCCCAACAAACGGAACGCCTTTTAGAAACTCGTTTCGGCGCGCAAGGACGCGGTTTACGCGAAAAATTGGACTCGGTTTCGGATAAAATCCCGCTCAAAATTCAGAAGCAAATCCGTTTTATCGCCGCGACGCGCAACCTGGCGGCGCACAACGATTTAGAAGAAGCTCGCGGCAGACTCCGCGCCGCGCGACAAGCGTTCGATTCCGTCCGCGCCGCGCTCGACCCTTCCGCCGCCGCGCAAGGAATCGGCCGTCGCCGTCCCCAACGCGACGCGCCGCAACCGTCGTTTTTAGGCCGTTTATGGAGTCGCTTCTTAGCGACTCTTTTCCCCGACGACGCCGAGCCGCTCCCCGCGCCTTCCGGTTCCTCGTTCGAACGTTTGAACGAAATCGCCCAAGAAACGGAACGCCTCTTAACGCGCCGTTACAAAGCGCGAGGACGCGGCCTTCACGATAAGCTAACTTCCGTCGCTAAAAGAATTCCGGAAAACGCGCAACGCAAAATCCGCTTCATTGCGACAATCCGCAACAAAGCGGCGCACGAGAGTCTTCTCGTCGCCGACGAAAATATCGAAAAAGTCGAAGAAGCGTTTGCGGCGATCCTTCCGCTCCTCGACCGCGGCGCGTCGCGACGCAAAGTCGCGTTCTGGCTCGCGACGGCGGGCGCCTTGCTCGCGGCGTTTTTCGTCTTTCGCGCGCTCCGTTGACCTCTCCCTTGAACCGTTTTGAGGTCGACGACGGCGTTTCCTTTACCATTTAACAATTTAGACGGCGCATTATGATCGATTTTTGGGCGCGTCTCGACGAATCGGACGTCGAAAAATACGCGAAAACGTTAATTCTTCCCGAATATATGTCGCACTTAAACCTCCGTCCTTTCTCGCTTTCCGAACAGCGCGAAAGCGCGAGCGGGCGGGAGCCGTTGACGCTCCTTTACGTCGGCGACGGTCGCTTGGAAGAATTGGAACTCGAACCGGAACGCGACGCTTTGCCGCTAATCGCGTCGCTCGACCTAGGAGTCGACCTCAAAAAAATCCGTCTTCCCAACTCCGGCGCTTACTGGACTTGGAACAATTACGGCCCGACGCACCCATTCTTTTCGGAGCCGCTTGATCCGTCGACGTCCGAAGCCGCGCCATACAACGACAACGCGTCGCCTTGTTTCCTCCGCGTTTACTTCGAACCTTGCGAAACGACGTTCGCGCAAACGTTAACGTTTGACGCGCAAGACGCTTACGTTAGCGTTTCGCGACGCGAAATTTTCTTTTCTTGGCGCGTTTTGCAAGCCTACTTGGAAGCGCGCTGTCGCGACTTGCTCTCCAACGTCGACGCGACGTCTAATAACGTTCCGTCCAACGGCAAACCGCCAACCCGCGCAACCGAACCGGTTACGCTCCCAAACGAGGTCGACGGCGAAGAAGACGACGCCGCATCGTCAAGCGAGCGTCCGTTCCGCGTCGACTTCGCTTGGGACGCCGATTTTCGTCCCTTCGACGCCAATTACGCCGAGTCTCCGTCGAACGACGCCAAGTCGCCCAACGTCGAATCCGCCTTTGCCGACAAACCGATCGAGCGAGGGTTCGACGCTTGCGCTCAACGCTTTAACGTTCCGAAGCGCGCGCCGCAAACGCCGCCGAAGTTCGCCTTCGAGGTCGACGATCAAAACGTTCGTTTTCGTTTCGGGCCGCTCGCCGGTTCGCTCGTCGCGGCCAACGGCAAAACGTTCGAGGACGCGATTCGTTTTTCCGGTTTGCGTCGTTCGCTAACCTGTTTGTCGAAATACGTTTACTACGATCCGCAAAACGCCGCGCCGACGCTCGACGAAACCGGCGTTCGCTTGCGTTTAACGCCCGTCGCAAACGACGCAACCAACGAAAACAACGACGTTTAGCGTTTCGTTTCGATTCGTCCATTCCTTTTTCCGTTTCGGAGCCGCGCCAATGAAAAAATCGCCCGTTTCCCTCGCCGCTCCCAAGAGCGACGTCGCGTCTCTTTCGGTCGTCCCGACAGGCCCCGCGACCGGGAGCCTTTACGTCGACGGTCGTTCGCCGATTCGCGTTTTCGGCGTCGATTCAATTCGCAAGTCGTTTGGCGAAGAGACCTTGCGACAAGCGATTAACGCGCGCCGAGCGCCGGGCGTCGTCGACGTCGTTCTAAACCCAGACGCGCACGTCGGTTACGGCGCGCCGATCGGTTGCGTTATGGTTTCGCCGACGCACGTTTATCCCGGCCCGGTCGGCGTCGATATTAATTGTTCGATGAGTCTTTTACAGTTCGAACTCGACGCTAACGCCGTCGCCGACAAACGTTTGCGACGCGCTCTCGTCGACGCGATCGAACGTCGCGTTCCAACCGGCGCCGGTTACCGTCAAGCGCCGCTCGGACGCCGAATCCCAACCGAAATCGTCGAACGAGCCCTCGTCGAAGGCGCGACGCCGGAAATCTGCGCGCTACTCGACGTCAACCCCGATTGGGCGAACCGTCTCGAAGACGCCGTCCGCGTCGGAAGCGACGGAACGACCGAGTCGCTCGCGAAATGACTCGACGGCGTCAAACGCTCCGGCGCCGGCAAAAATTACGACGCTAAACTCTCGCAACTCGGGAGTTACGGCGGCGGCAACCACTTCGGCGAATGCGAAATCGTTCGTTTTTCCGACGCCGAAAAGCGGAATCCGACCGTCGCGCGAACGTTCGGGCTCGTCGACGGCGGCGTCGCGTTCCTCTCGCATTGCGGTTCGCGCGGCTTCGGAAACGAGCTGGCTCGGTCGCAGTTCGCGACGCTCCAACGCAAGTTCGAAACTTGGGGAACGCCCTTCCCGAGCGGCGATAAACAACTCGTTTACGCGCCCTTAGGAACGCCGGAAGCGAACGATTATCTCGACGACATTACGCTCGGCGCCAACTTTGCGACGTTGAATCACCTCGTCATTAATTCGCTCGTCGCCGAGGCCTTCGCGGAAGTATTACCCGGCGTCGCCGCGCGTTTCGTTTACTTCGTCAGCCACAACTTCGTCCGACGCGAAATCCTCGACGGCGCGCCGGTTTACGTTCATCGCAAAGGCGCGACGCGAGCTTACCCGGCGAATCATTTCGCGCTCAAAGACACGCCGTTCGCGACAACCGGCCATCCGATTTTGCTCCCCGGCAATCCGACGCAGGGCTCGTCGGTAATGGTCGCGCTCGACGGCGCTAAAGCGAGCTGTTACAGCATTAATCACGGCGCCGGTCGCGCGCTCGGTCGACGAGAGGCGGTTCGAACGCTCGATCAAAAGCAAATCGACGCCGAACTCGCCGACGCCGACGTCTTGACAAATTGTCGCCAATATCCGAAAGACGAAGCCCCCGCCGCGTACAAAGATTTCAACGAAGTCTTGCGCAGCGTCGAGGAAGCGGGACTAGCGCGCGAAGTCGCTCGTTTGAAAGCGGTTTTCGTTATCAAAGACGCCGATAAAGCGGACGATTAGCGGCGTCCGTCCGTTAAATTTTCCTTTATCTCGGCGTCGATTTTTCGCCGCGTCTTGACGCCGCCGCGTCGAGCGTTATATTATTAATGAAGAGAAACCGACGACGTCGGAAAAAACGCCGCGTCGCTATTCAGAACAAGCAACCCCTTATTTCGGAGGTTTTACGATGTCGATTTCGCCGAAAATGGAAGCGGCTATCAACAAGCAAATCAACGCGGAATTTTACTCCGCCTACTTGTATCTCGCGATGTCTTGCCAAGCGGACGCGCTCCGTTTGAAGGGCGTCGCCAACTGGTTCAACGTCCAATACCAAGAGGAAGTCGCGCACGCGACCGGCTTCCTGAACTACCTGCAAGACCGCGGCGGTCGCGTCGTTCTCGAAGCGATCGAAGCGCCGCAAACCGAATGGCCGGACGCCGTCGCGATGTTCCAACACACCTGCGAACACGAAGCGCACGTAACGTCGCTGATTAACAACTTGGCCGCGCTCGCCGTCGAAGAAAAAGACTTCGCCGCGTCGCAATTCCTCAATTGGTACGTCAACGAGCAAGTCGAAGAAGAGTCGACCGCCGACCAAATTCTCGGCGACCTGACGCTCGCGCAAAACGACGGCGGCGCGCTCTTGACGATCGACCGCGAACTCGGCGCCCGCGTTTTCGTCGCTCCGGTCATCGGCTGAGAAGCGGTTAACGCAACCGGTTGAAACGTCGACGG
>JAFSFF010000405.1 GCA_017435375.1 Thermoguttaceae bacterium | reverse complement strand
CGGTTAACTAAACGACGCGGCGAGCGGGGAACTGAACAGCCTCTAACGCTCGTCGCGGAAGCCGGAACGGTTGCGTCGCCCCATCGGCGCGGCGGGTTCGAGTCCCGCCCCGGTTTTTTGAAGAAACGATTTTCAAAGGAGAAACGAATGAACCCCCTCAATAATCAAATCACGCTCGAACAAGCCAAGCGGATAACGGAGCTGGTTATCAGCGACCCTCGCGCCTGTACGTCGGTGTTTCAAGCCGAGCAACTCAACAATAAGGGAAACGTTTGGCAGATTAGGCGGTTTGACGTCGGCGAGGTGCGCTGGTCGGGGTGGGGTTGCGACTTCTGGTGTACCTTCGGGGCTCGCGAGCGTCAAGGATGCACGTCCCATCCGATGGTGTACTTGCGTTCGTTCGAGAGATGCTCGGGCCCGATATTTTGGAATCTCTACGCAACCGAAGAAGACGCGATCGCCGCCGCCTTTGCGCAAGGCGCGGAAGCGGCGGTAAGGATGTGGATGCACGGGAAGGGGCGAGTTGCGTTAGCGAGCGAGACGGCGCAACGCCTTAAAGCCAATGCGAAAACGACGGAATAGACGTTGAGAAAAGGTTTTAAACCGACAGTCTTAGAATCGGAATCGCGCGATGAAAATTATTGAACTTCCGGACGAAAACGAACCGCAAAAATGGTTGCTCGTCAGAATCGCCTATCGATTCAACGAACGAGGAACATTGCATACTGCCATTAATAAGCCGTTTAGAGGCGAAAGTTTAGGCGAACAGGCGCAAGACGCGTTGGAGTATGCGGGCGATGCGATTCGCGAAACAATGGAAGGCTGGGAAGTCTTGCCAAACAGAATTGAAATATCGCTGGAAGATTACGACAAGTATGCCGAAACCTCCGAGCCGGAATGGTTGTCGGCTAAAAACGACGCGCGGGGCGGTCGTTAAAGCCCCAACGCGCCGAGCCGAATGGGGGCTTCGTCGGGTTCGACTCCCGACCGGCGCATTGAGAGAACGGCGTCGGCTCCGCGACGTCGCGCTCTCCGCCGAGCGTCCCTGCAATCGCGCTCGGCGCTTGAATCGACGCGCTTGCGTCAGCCGCGAACGGTTCCGGGGCTTTTACGGCTTGCCCCGGTTTCGGTTCGATTCCGAGACGCGGCCTTAGAAACCCTCTCCCCCTTCCGGAACCGTTCGCGACGGTTACGCCACCGGCGGGGGAGAGGGAAAACAGACAAGAGCCCGACGAGGACGCGATTTTGATTTTTGTGGTTCCGTCAAAAATCGTCGTCGCCGCGAAGCGTTTGGCTGGCGCGACCGGCTTGGGGCTCGTTTTATCAGCGTTGGCGACTTGTAAGGAGGAGCGTTGCAATGAGTAGTATTTGGGACGGCTTTAAAAATTTTTGTTTGTGTGCCTTGACTGCGGCGGCGCTTCTAGGAGCGGTTTACCTCGTCGCCGAAGTTGCTTGTTTTGCGGGAGCCAAGGGGATTTCGAGAGCGACGCGCGACGATTTGGAACAATCGCAGGTAACTTATCATATCCCGCCGATTGTCGTTAAATTGGTGAAGCCGGACGGCGAAACTCTCGAAGCGACGGCGGTTCTTGAAGGCGCTTCGCAAGAGACGGAGCAACAGCAATGAACAACGAAAAAGCGAAAGCTGTTGACGGAATGGGAAAAGGCGACAGCTGGTTCTTAACTTATCGAGTCGAACCAGAACCGTTCGTTTGGATCGAGGGCGTTTACGCCGACGGGAAAAAACTTAAGATGTTTCGAACCGATTCGGTCGGTTGGCTCAACGTCTGGAAGAACGCCGAACTCCGAACGGTCGATCCTCCCGTTCGTTGGCGATATTTTAAGACGAACGCCCAAACCGCCGACGCGGAGGCTTGCGATGAAAGAGTTTAAGGTTTACAAGTATCCAATCGAAGCGCGGATGACGTCGATCGAAGTTCCGGACGATTCGCGAGTTTTGAGCGTCGCCAACCAGTACGAAAGGGCGGTCGTTTACATCGCGGTCGGGACTTCGCCGCGAACGACGAAAATCACGGTGTTCGCGACGGTTACGGGATACGACAACACCGGCTTCGAAGGTTTCGAGTTCCTCGGAACGTTGCTTTTTCAAGGCGGAAGTTACGTCGCGCACTACTTTTACCGCCGCGACGACTGAGGCCTTGCCGCCGACCGCGCCGCGCTCGGTCGTAAAATCGAGGTTACGCCTTTCTCCCTCGGCTCCTCGCTTGCCGCGTTCACCGACCTTCCGGACGCGGCGGAGGATATAAGCGCGGCGCCGGGGCGGCGCGGCCCCGACCGCCGCCCCGGATTTTTCAGTCGCTAACCAAAGTAAGGACAAAAGATGAGAAACGATTTATCGGCGCTCGGCGAAATTTTGCGCGACAAGGTCGAACGTTTGGAGACGTGGAGCCGGCACGACGTTTGGGGAAAAGAGGCTTCGGAAGTTTCGGCGTCTCTTTTGAGGATTCAGGCCTGTCAAACGTCGGCGGCAACGCGAATTAAAGATTACTTAAGCGTCGCGTTTGAAATTGGCGACGCGGCGCTGAACTGGCTCGCCGACCTCGAACGGCGAGTCGAAGCGCTGGAAAACGCTAATCGATGCGAGGACAAAAGATGAGACGAAAGAAAAAAGAAATAATCGAATGGGGAAGCGTTAAACTTCGAGTCGTCGAACAAGAGAGGTGCGACGCTTGTTACTGGAATACCGCCGACGGATGTAAGTCGCCGCCGGACTTTGAGAAATACAGCGGCGGTTGTTCGTATTACGAGCGCGTCGACAAACGCAACGTCGTTTTTATCGAGGAGAAAGAGTAATGCCGACGTTGACGTTTTGCCAATTCACCGCCGCCGAACGGGAAGTCGTCGTGCCGGAGTCGCTTAGGTTCATCGCTTACGCGCTTTACGAATCGTTGCCGAGAATGGAGAGCGACGCGGCGACGCGAGACGTTCAAGCCGTTTTCGCGGCGGAGGCGGCGAGGTTGACCGGGCTCGAAGGCGAGGCGGTCGCGCGGGGCCGACTCACGCGGGCCGCCCGAACCGCGAACGAATACGCCGTCGCGCTCGCGGCAAAGGAGAACGGAAAATGATTGTACACAAGAAGTTTCGGCGCTTCACGTCGTTCCCGTTTTACGAATTGAATCTCGACGGGCGCGACTTGGGCGAGTACTTGGAGCCCGCCGAATACGTCGCGCTCGACGTTGCGACCCGCGTCGACGGAAGCGACGTCGGCGAAGAAGTTCAAAGCGCGTACGACGCGCTCCTCCGTCTTATCAAGCGCGACTTCCGGAAGGGGAAGCGAACCGCCTTGGTTTTCTCGAAACCGAGCGAATTGCAACGGGCGGAACAAAGATTTATAAAGGCTTTGTACAATTACGATTACGACGCGACAACGGTTAATAGAATCGTAATCGCGATTCACAAGTGGGGCG
>JAFSFF010000404.1 GCA_017435375.1 Thermoguttaceae bacterium | reverse complement strand
GGTTCCGTTTACGGAAGTCAAGTTGACGGACGATTTCTGGGCGCCGCGCATCGAAGCGAACCGCGTCGTCTCCGTTCCGCACAATATTAAGTGGTGCGAAACCGAAACGAAGCGCATCGCCAACTTCCGCAACGCCGGCGCCAAGTTGCAAGGCAAGGAACACGGCGACTTCGGCGGCATTTACTTCGACGATTCCGACGTTTACAAGATTCTCGAAGGGTTCGCGTACTCCCTTTCCGCGCATCCGGACGCCGAACTTCAAAAGAAGGCCGACGAATGGATCGACGCGATCGGTTCCGCGCAAGAAGAAGACGGCTACCTGATGGCGTACTTTACGCTGATGAAGCCGAACGAAAAGTGGACGAACCTCGCGCATATGCACGAACTCTACTGCGCCGGGCATATGGCCGAAGCGGCGGTCGCCTACTACCGCGCGACCGGCGACGACAAGTTCCTGAAAATCAACCGTCGCGTTCTCGACCTGATCTGCAAGCGTTACGGCCCGAACGAAGGCCAACTGAAAAACGTCCCGGGACACGAAGAAATCGAACTCGCGCTCGTCAAGATGTACCAACTGACCGGCGACCGCAAATACCTCGACCAAGCGAAATTCTTCGTCGACATTCGCGGCGTCGCGGAAGGTCGTCAAATTGAAAAGAATAGCCGCAACGGGCTCTTTGGCGAATATTGCCAAGACCACGCGCCGGTTCGCGAACAATCGGAAATCGTCGGACACGCCGTCCGCGCGATGTATCTGTACTGCGGCGCGACCGACGTCGCCGGTTATTACCGCGACCCGGAACTGATGGCCGCGATGAAGCGCATCTTCAACAACGTTACGCGCCACAAGATGTATATCACGGGCGGGATCGGTTCCTCGGCTTCGAACGAAGGTTTCGAAGAAAACTTCAAACTCCCGAACAAGAGCGCGTACTGCGAAACCTGCGCCGCCATCGGGATGATGTTTTGGGCGCACCGCATGAACCTCGCGACCGGCGAAGCGAAATACGCCGACGTGATGGAACTCGCGATGTACAACGGCTTTATGTCCGGTTACGGTCTCAACGGCGACTCCTATTTCTACGTCAACCCGCTCGCGTCGGACGGCGGCCACCACCGTCAACCGTTCTTCGGTTGCGCCTGCTGCCCGTCGAACGTCATCCGCGCGCTCCCGTCGGTTCCGGGTTACGTCTACGCGACCGCTTCCTCGAAGGACAACGGCGTCGACGATACGGTCGTCGTCAATATGTTCGTCGAAGGGAAAGCGACCGTCGAACTCGCCGACAAAATCGTCGAAATCGCGCAAACAACCCGTTACCCCTACGACGGTAAAGTTTTCATCAAAACGACCGCTCGTATGAAGGACGAAAACGCCGAAAAAACGCCCTTTACGTTGAAAGTTCGCGTCCCCGGTTGGGCGCTGGCCGAAGCCGAAGCGGACGGTTATCGCTCCTTCGCTCGCGGCGTCGACTCGTTCGACGGCGCCGTCGAAGCGCTCGTTTTCGAAACGCCGGTCGTCCGCACGATCGCGAACCCGAAAGTGAAAGACGACCTCGGACGCGTCGCTTTGAAACGCGGTCCGGTCGTTTACTGCTTCGAACAAGTCGACAACCCGGGCGTTCGCGTCGACCGCATTATCCTCGCGAAAGACCCGCAATTCAAGATCGAACAACGCGTTATTACCGGGAACAACGCCAACGCCGCGACGAAAAACAGCGCCGCCCGCAAAGTCGACGTTATCCTCGCGAAGGATTACGAAGGCCGAACGCTCGTCGCGATTCCGTACTGCGTTTGGGACAACCGCGCCGCCGGTAAAATGGCCGTTTGGGTTCGCCAAGTCGGTCTGACCGACGCGCCGGCCGCCGATTCCGAACTCGGCAAAGAAGCGAACTGGATCGACGCCGAAGGTCTGCCGATCCTGTACAAACCGCTCGACGCGTCGCTCCTGACGGACGAAGTTCCGCAAGTCGCGAATTCGCCGGAACTTACCGGTTCGTTCTTCACCGACGAACGCTCCCTCTTCGACGGAACGAACGCCGGAAACCCGAAACACTCGGGCGACCAAGCGGTTCCGCGCGCGACCTGGTGGCCGCGCAAGGGTTCGAAGGAATGGTTCCAAATCGAATATCCGAAAGCGCGTAAGATCAAGAGCGCGACGATTTACTGGTTCGACGACACTAAGGAACGCGGCGGTTGCGCGACTCCGAAATCTTGGAAGCTGACGTACCAAACCGCCGACGGCGCCGACTGGAAAGAAGTCGAAACGACCGACGCCTACTCGGTCGAGCGCGACAAAGAAATCGTTATCGACTTCGCCGAAGTCGAAGCGCTTCGCGTCCGCGTCGAAGTTCAACTTCAAGACGGCCTCTCCGGCGGCGTCCTGAAAATGGAGTTCAAATAAGTTGCGACGCGCTAACGAGTTAGCGTTTTAACGACAAAGCGTCGGCGGCTTTTAAAGGTCGCCGACGTTTTTTATCGCGCTCGTCGAAGCGATAAAATTTACGAAAAATTAGAGAAAAGAGAAAGAAATTCGAAGATTTTTCAATTTGTTGCCACTAAGTATTTAAAGAACGTCCGTTAGAACGTCGCGCAGGTCGACGTTGCGGGGCGTCGTCGCGCAAGAGGAAAAATGACGCAAGAAAACGAAAAAGGCGGGCCTATGTTTAGAAGGTTTTGGGAGGACGCTAAGAGAGCGTCGCGCGAACGACGGAAGGTTAGCGACCCGTTTCAAAGCGAAGCGATTTGTTCTCCGGGCGTCGACAATACGCCGCGTTCAAACGAACGTTGGGACTCCCCGTTTCAAAGCGAAACGGTCGCTTCTTCGGGCGTCGACAATACGCCGCGTTCACACGAACGTTGGGACTCTCCGTTTCAAAGCGAAGCGGTCGCTTCTCCGGGCGTCGACAATACGCCGCGTTCACACGAACGTCGGAATTCTCCGTTTCAAAGCGAAGCGGTCGCTTCTCCGGGCGTCGACAATACGCC
>JAFSFF010000403.1 GCA_017435375.1 Thermoguttaceae bacterium | reverse complement strand
GTTCCATTCGAATTCGTAACGGCATTCGACGTCGAGCGGGCAGCACATCGGGCTGATTTCCGTGTCGCACGTCGCTTCGATCGTCTTCGGATATTGCAGATCGAGCGCCCAGAACGGCAAGTCCATCAGGTGGCAGGCCATATCGCCGAACGTGCCGGTGCCGAACGGCCAATAGCCGCGCCAACGCGCCGGGACGTAGCACGGGTTGTAGTCGACCCATTGCGCCGGGCCGAGCCATTCGTCCCAGTGGAAGTGTTTCGGAACTTCGAATTTTTCCTTCGACGGTTCCGGATAACCGCCCCAACCTTTGCCGCACCAAACGTGAACTTCTTGCGTTTCGCCGATCGCGCCCGCTTGAACCAGTTCGACGACGCGGCGATAGTTTTCGGTCGCGTGAATGACCGTCCCCATTTGCGTCGCGAGGTTCTTTTCCTTCGCAACCTTTTGCATCGCGCGGATTTCGGCGACGTCGTGCGCGAGCGGTTTTTCGCAGAAGCACGGAATGCCGCGCTTCATCGCCGCCAACGATTGGACGGCGTGCGTGTGGTCCGGGCCGCTGACGAGAACGCAGTCGAGATCCTTCATTTCGTCGAACATCGTTCGATAATCGTAAAAACGTTTCGCGTCCTTATATTTGGCGCCTTGCGACGCGAGCGTGTTTTCGTCGACGTCGCAAAGAGCGGCGATATTGACGAGGTCGTGCGGAAGTTCGTTGATGTTCCCGGCGCCGCGACCGCCGATCCCGATGACGGCGATGTTCAGCTTCGACGAAACGTTGTTGGCGCGGGCGACATACGGGGAAGCGACGCCCGAAACGCTCAAAGCGGCGGCGGAAAGCGCGGACGTTTTCAAGAATTGACGACGATTAAGAGCCATCGCGGTCTCCTTGTTGGTAAAATGACGAAAATGGGTAAAATAAATTGCCGCGTCGGCGACGAAACGGAGGGAGGGAACCGCTCGCTCGTCGGCGCGTCGACGCCGATTTTATCGGTTCTTTCGAACGCTTCGGCGTCGGGATTTTTGTGTAAAATCGTTAAAAACGCTAAAATTTGCCGTCGAGCGGCAAGAAAATCGCGCAAAATCCGCTCGACGCGTCGCGTTTCCAACGATTTTACGTCAAACGGCGGCGAATTTCAAGCGAAAAAACGGATTATTCCGGCGTTTTTTCCAATTCGTTCAAGAGCGCGACGAACCAAGAGCGGTTGTCGGCGCCGCAGTAGGTCATTCGCCCGCCCATTCGGCTGAACGTTTTGCAGTAACGATGATAGTAAGCCGGGTCGGTTTGCGGCGGTTCGCCGTCGCGCGTCCAATCCCAAGTCGACTCGGCGAGGTCGACGACGTGTATCGCGAAGTCGGTAATCGAGCGACCCTCTTGTCGGGCGACGTTGCGCGACATCGCGAGCGACTTTTCGAAAATCATCGGCGACAAGACCGCGGAGCCGACCGAGAGATAAACGCCCCCTTCGAGCTTCGAAACGGAGTCGGCGTAAAGGAGGAAGTCGCGCTGGGCGGCGCGCCCGATCGCGGCGCAGTCGTTCGCCGGGTGCGTGTAAATGATGTCGCAGCCGATCATCGGGCCGCAAGTGAAGCGGACGTCGGCGCGTCGGGTTCGGAACGCGGTCGAGTATTCGCGGAACGGGTGCGCGATTTCGAGTTTGCCGTCCGGAAGCGCGAAACGTCGCTTGGCGCGGAGCAAATCGGCGGCCGCCGCGGCGCGGTCGAGCGTTTCGGCAAGTTGGGCAAGCTCGGCGCTTTGCGACGCGGCGGAGGGGAAGGGCGGGACGGCTTCGTCGGCGATTTTCGACCCGGCGGCGATCGCGTCGCGCAGTTCGGCGTCGGTCGGGATTTCGAAACCCTCGTCGAGAATCGTTTGACCGACCGAAGCGCCGTAACCGAGGCCCCGGTAAGCGCCGACGATAATCGCTAAGTTGATGAAGCGTCCGGTTTCCTCCCAAATCCCGAACTGGCCTTCGGTCGCGTAACGCCGAACGTCTTCGCCCGATTCGCCTTGGAACGCGAACTCCCAGTCGTGAATGACGCCGGCGCCGTTCGTCGTTAGGTGCGTCAGCCAACCGCCCTCCGCCAAGCGGGAAAGAACGGGGCCGAGACCGTTCTTAATCGAGTGAGCGCCGTATGTTAGAACGCGAGCGGCGCCGAGTTTTTTAGCGCGTCGGAGTTCGGCGGCGGTCGCTTCGACGTCGCGAAACGCTTCGTCGGTCAGTTCGACGGGATACGTCGCCGGGTCGATCGCGTCGCGGCGAATATCGAGCTTGTTGACGCGGCGGGCAAGGGGGAAAATTTCTAAACGGTCGCGGGAAAAATATTCGGACATAACGAGTTAAACGGCGGTTGGAGGGTGAAAAATAACGGTTTATTCGGTCAACGCGGCGACGATTTGCTCGACCGTCGCGGTTCCGGTAACGCCGATCTGCTTGATCGTGATCGACGAGACGACCCCCGCTAAAAACGCCGATTCGACGAGCGAAAAACCGAGCGATTGCGCGAAAACGAACCCGGCGTTCGTCGCGTCGCCCGCGCCGCAAATATCGAACGGCGGGGAAACCGGGCGCGGCGGGATGGCGGAAACGGCGATTTCGGCAAGTCGGGGGGAATCGGCGGTTGGCGAGGCTGGAGAAGGGTTGACGGTTTCAACGATTTGCGATGTTTGGGGAGCGTCGGCGATTTCGGCGGTTGGGGAAAGCGGGGAAACGCCGACGTCGAAGAGGAGGGAACCGAGGGCGCCGCGCGTCGCTAAAACCGGGCGACCGTTGCGCTTAGCGAGCCAAGCGCCCGCTTCGCAAAGCGCCGCGACGTTCGACTCTGCGTTGCCCGAGAGCGTCGTTTCCCGTTTGCGGTCGGCCCCGCGAGCGGTCGCGAAAACGTCGAGCAACTCGTTCGCGTTGCACTTGACGAGCGTTTCGCGGTAACTTTCGGCGAAAAAGCGCGAGTCGCAAAGGAAGAAAACGTCGGGGTTGGCGCGGGCGACGTCCGCTAAAAAAGCGCGGAAGTCCGGCGAAAACGTCGTTTCCGAACCGGGCGGGAACTGCTCCAAAACGACGACCGCGTCGAACTCCGCGACGCGCTTGCGGAAGTTGGCTTGGAGCGCGTCGACCGCCGACGCCGGGAACGGGCCCGGGTTGCGAACGTCGAAACGGTTCGACTCGACCCAACCGCCGGCGCCGTCCGGGTTCGTCGGTTTAACGTAAGTCGACGTAAGGACTTCCGACGACGCGACCATTCCGGAAACGTCGGCGCCGATTCCGCGCAGCGCCTTCAAAAGCTCGAACCCGTCGCCGTCGTCGCCGACGATTCCGAAGCAAAACGTCGCCGCGCCGAGCGCCCGCAGATTGTTCGCGACCGTCCCGCCCGCTCCGGCGAAAACGCGCCGCGCCCGGATTTGGAACGCCGTTTTCCCGGTTTCGACCGAAATTTCGTTTAATTCCGGCGACAAAAAGAGATATTTGTCGAGACAAAAGTCGCCGATCACCGCGATTTTCGGCGTTTTCGCGGCGGCGAGACGCG